>JAKAIH010000476.1 GCA_021825225.1 Pseudomonadota bacterium | reverse complement strand
GCTCGATCTGGCGCAGATCCTGGGCGAACAGACCCTGAGATCGACGCATGCCGTAGACGCCGTCCTCGCGGCAGCCGCCAAAGACGCGCGGCGAGCGGCATTGCAGGGCCGCCTCGCTTCGTCGGCGACGCTGCACCGGCATTTCAGCGAAACCATTGCCGCCACCCCCTACGTGCGCGCCCTGCTCCTGACCGACGCCGGCGGCAAGCTGCTGATCCATACGGCAAGCTTTCCGCCGCCGCAGCTCAACTACGGCGACCGCGGATATTTCCGCGCACATCGCATAGACAACGAGGCGCAGCTGATTCTGTCGGCGCCGCTCATCAGCAAGTTCGGCGGCAAATTGAGCATTCCCATCAGCCGCCGGGTCGATGACGGGGAGGGGAACTTCCTCGGCGTCGTCACCGCCGATGTCGATCCGGCCTTTTTCCTCTGGCCGCAGGGCTTGCACGAGATCGGGCCGGACGGCGTGGTGCGGCTGCTGCGCCGCGACGGCGTGCTGCTTACCGGTTATCCGTTGAATCTCGCCGCCGCGACCGCCGATTATCGCGATTCCGCGCTGTTTTCCCAGGGCATAGAGACGGGCCGCCGGCTGATTCGCCACCCCGGGGCCGTGCGCCAAGTGGAGCGGGTGAGCGCAATTTACCCGGTCGAAGGCTATCCGCTGGTGGTCACGGTGAGTTCGTCCATGGATTTCATTCTGCAGGCATGGAAGCGCAGTGCATGGCTGTTCGGGACCATCGCCGCGGTGACTGCCCTGTTGTTCGGCGTGATCACCTTGTCGCTTGCGCATCAATTGCGCGTCGACGAGGAACTCAAGGCCATCGTGGTCGAATCGGAGGAACGCCTGCACGCGATCATCCAGTCTGCCATGGACGCCATCATTATCGTCGACGCACAGCAGCGCATTGTTCTGTTCAATGCATCGGCAGAGCAAATCTTCGGCTGCCCGGCGGACGAAGCGACCGGCGCCGAGATCGGCCGCTTCATTCCCGGGCAGCTGCTGAAGCCGCAGCCGCTCTCCGCAGCCGAGGGCGATGACGCCGCTGCGCCGATGCGCAAGACCGGCGAGCACCTCGCGCTCAGCGCGGCGCACGCGGACGGCGGCGCGTTTCCGATCGACGCCTCGATTTCGCAGGTGCAGCTGCACGGCGCGGACCACTTCATCGTGATTCTGCGCGACGTCACCGAACGCAAACGGGTCGAGGCGGCGCTGCGCGAGAACGAGCAGCGCTACAGAACGCTGTTCAGCCAGGCGATGGATGGTATTCTGCTGCTGGATGCGGAAGGCAACGTCGTTGACGTCAACGGCTCGTTCGCGCGCATGCACGGCTACACCAACGATGAACTGCTGAAGATGAACCTGCGCCAACTGGATACGCCGGAAACCCTGACGCACGCCCCCGAAAGAATCCGTCGCATACTGTCCGGCGAAACCATCGGATTCGAGGTGGAGCATTACCACAAGGACGGCCATGTCCTGCCGCTGGATGTCGCCACTTCCGGCATCGACATCGGCGGCAGGCTGTATGTGCTGGCGTTCCATCGCGACATCACCGAGCGCAAGCGCGCCGAGCAGGAACTCAAGCGCTCGCAGCAGGAGTTGCGCGGCCTGTCGAAGGCGGCCAACGAAGCCATCGAGGCCGAGCGCCGCCGCACCGCGCGCGAATTGCACGACGAACTCGGCCAATCACTCACCGCACTCAAGATGGACCTGGAGTCGCTGCGCTCGGCCCTGCCCCCCGGACAGGTGGAGCTGGGGGAGCGCGCGCTTGCGATGCACGGGCTGCTCGACACCACGATCGCGGCCACGCGCCGCATCGCCGCCGATCTGCGCCCCCTGATGCTGGACGATCTCGGCCTGGCCGCGGCGCTCGACTGGCTGACGCACAATTTTTCCAAGCACACCGGCATTGCCACCGACCTGGTGATCGACGACTCCGTGGCTCAGGTGCCCGAGCCGATAGCTTCCGCCCTGTACCGCATCACCCAGGAATCGCTCACCAACGTGGCGAAATACGCGCAGGCGAGCACCGCCGAAATCCGCCTGGAACGCGATGGCGACTGGGTCGAGCTCGCGGTGCGCGACAACGGCCGCGGCATCGAGGCCGCCGACCAGGAAAAGCGCGGCACCTTCGGCCTGCTGGGCATCCGCGAACGGGTCACACTGCTCGGCGGCGAAGTCGCGATCAAGGGCGAGCCCGGTCAGGGCAGCGAAGTGCGCGCGCGCATCCCGCTCGCCGCGGCCGGCACGGAAGTCCTCGCATGACGCGCATCCTGATTGCCGACGACCACGCCATCGTACGCGACGGCCTGCGCCGCATACTGCAGAGCGCGCCCGGAATCGAAGTGGCGGGCGAAGCGGTAAGCGGCGACGAGGTCATGGCACGGGTGCGGGCAGGCGGCTTCGATCTGCTGCTGCTCGACATGTCGATGCCCGGGAAGAGCGGCATCGAGCTGATCAAGTGGACCAAGGTCACGCGGCCGGCGCTCGCGGTGCTGGTGCTGTCGATGCACCAGGAGGAACAGTATGCGGTGCGCGCAATCCGCGCGGGGGCCTCCGGCTATGTAACCAAGGAAAGCGCGTCGGCACTGCTGGTCGCCGCGATCCGCAAAGTTGCCGACGGCGGGCTGTACATCAGCCCTGGCGTGGCGGAGCAACTCGCGCTCACGCTCAGGCCGCAGGCGGACAACCTGCCCCACCAGACGCTGTCGGACCGCGAATTCGAGGTGTTCGGCCTGCTGGTGACAGGGGCGACGGTCTCGGATATCGCAGCGCGCCTGAATTTGAGCGGCAAGACGGTGAGCACGCACAAGGCGCGCATCTTCGAAAAAATGGGCGTGGACAGCGTGGCCGACCTGGTGCGCTACGCCATGGCCCACAAGCTCGGCGACACCGGCGACAACTGAATCCCCGCCTCTGTAGGCATCGCCCTACACCGCTTCCGAAAAGTCCGACGCCCAGTTTCAGCCCGCGCCTATGGCGAGCGCCGGGGTCCCTGTTTCATACTCGGCGCAACAACAGGCAGATCT
>JAKAIH010000475.1 GCA_021825225.1 Pseudomonadota bacterium | reverse complement strand
GCGCCGCATCGGGCGCATTGGCATGGCGTGCGCTGCGCCCGCGCCAGGGTTCCGCGTTGATCTCGGCCCAGCGGCAATGCGCGGCGCGCACTGCCAGCGGCTCCTCTCCCAGCAGGATCAGCAGGAACAGGTAACCGGCAAAGGCCTGCGAGGCATCGGGGTGCTGCTGCGCCAGGCGCCGATACACGGCCAGCGCCTCATCCATGCGCCAGCAGGACTGCAGCGTCAGCGCCTGTCCATGCATGGCCGGCGCGTAGTCGGGATCGAGCGCGAGCGCCCTGGAACCGAGCTCCAGCGCACGCGCATGGTATCCGGCCTGGCGATTGGCCTCGACGGCATTGCACAGGGCGTGCAGGCTGTCCCCCGCAAGGCCGAGCGCGGTCTCGAAGCGCTCGCGCGCGATTTCGTTCTCGCCGCGCTCGAGCGCGATCGCGCCCAGCAGTTCCCACGGCGCGGGCGCGGCCGCGTCGCGCGCAATAAGATCTTCGCATAGGCTTATGGCCTCGGCGTAGTCGCGCGAGCGCATCAGCGCCAGTGCCTGCGCCAGCGATGGCTCCGGAGCGGGCGGCGGCGGCAGGCTGGCCGCGGGAACGGGCGCGCCGATCAATTGCTTGAGCAGGCGCTTAAGCATGGGAGCGGCCTTGTCGGCTGCACCACTGCCGCCAGATGTCGCGATAGTGCGCCTCCAGCGCCTGCGCATAGGCCGGCGCATTAAGCAGCGGCGAGGCCGGCAGGTTCTGCCGCAGCATCAGGCGCAGTCGCGCCAGGCGCTCGGGATCCCGGGCAAGCCCTGCCGCCAGGACCACGTACTCTTCGGGGCTGCGCGCGATCAGTTGCTCGAGGCCGCAATTGCTGAGCAGGCTCACGCCGGCGCGGCCGACGAAAGTTCGGCCGGCAAGCGTGACCACGGGCACGCCCAGCCACAGCGTCTCGCAAGTGGTTGCGCCGCCGTTGCAGGGAAAGGGATCCAGGGCGATGTCGGCGCGCCGGTGCGCGGCCCAGAACTCGTCGGTCGGAAGCCGCGCATGAACCTCGAGCCTGTCGCGCGCTATGCCCGCGCGCGCAAGCCAGCCAAGGACGCGCTCGCGCACCGCGCCCGTGGGCAGGCTCACCAGCATCAGCCGCGAAGCGGGCGCGGCGTGCAGGATGGCCGCCCATACTTCGATCAAGGCCTGGTTGAGCTTGTACGCGCCGTTGAAGGAAGCGAAGGTGACATAACCGTTCGCGAGCAGCGGAGCAGGATTCTCCGGCGCCGCCGGCTGCTGCGGCGCGTAGCACCACAGGCTGTGCGGCATGCGCAGCAGTTGCTCGACGTAGCACGCCTCCGCTCCCGGCGGATCGGCATAGCTGTCGGTGATGCGGTAATCCATGCACTCAAGTCCGGTGGTATTGGCATAGCCGAGAAAAGTGAGCTGCAGCGGCGCCGGCTTGCGCGCGAACAGCGGCAGCCGGTTGCCCGCGGTGTGTCCGGACAGGTCCACCAGAATGTCGATGCCGTCTTCGCGCACGAGGGCGTCCGCCTCGGCGTCGCCGAGGCGGCGGATGTCGCGCCAGCCGTCGGCGCACTGCTGCAGCCGCGCCGTCATCTGGTCGTGCTTCGCGCCGTTGTAATAGCACAGGACCTCGGTGCGCGCGCGGTCGCGATGCGCGAGCAGCGGCAGCACATGGAACGCCAGCGGGTGGCCGTAGAAATCCGCCGATACATAGCCGATGCGGATGCGCCGCTCCGGATCCGGCAGGTTGGCGTGGGCAGCGTGCGCCTGGATATGCAGACTGCCCCAGGTGCGGTGCTCGCGCAGCACTTCGCCGGCATCGACATCCGGCATCGCCGTCAGCAGAAACAGCAGGTTGCTGCGCAGGGCCGCATCCGCGGGATCCAGCGCAAGCGCCGCGCGGTACAGGTCCACCGCCTCCTGCAGCCTGCCCTGGTTTTGCAGCAGCAGCCCAAGGTTGCTGTGCGCGAGCCGCCACAATTCCTGGTCGCGCGCCGCTTCGGGCAGGGCCAGCGCCGAGCGGTAGCAGCGCTCGGCTTCGTTCTCGCCGCCGCGCTCCTGCTGCAGTTGTCCCAGGTTGTACCAGGCCTGCGCCAGCTCGGGATCGAGTTCGAGCGCATGGCGGTACGCGCGCTCGGCCTCCGCGGCCTCCCCGCTTTCGCACAGTTCCGCGCCGTAGTTGCACCACAGCCTGGGATTGTCCGGCTGCAGTTCCAGGCTCTCGCGATAACAGTCCACCGCGACGGCATGCTCGCCCGCAGCCGCGTGTTCTGCGGCGCGGGTGAGGCATGCCTGCAAGCGCTCGGCCTGCGCCCCGGCCGATTCGCTTGCGCCCGCGCCGCGCAGCAGTGCCTGCACCAGATTCTTCAGCATGCGCCGCCCCGCGCTGCGCTCTGACGCGCGCACCATTGTTCCCAAGCCGTGCGGTAGAGCGCTTCCAGGTCGCGCGTGAACGCCGCCGCCGCGAGCAAGGGCGAAGCGCGCATGCGCTGGCGCAGCCCGGCGCGCAGCGCGGCGAGGCGCTTCGTGTCGCGCGCCAGACCGAGCGCGATCTGCAGGTGTTCCTCCTCGCTATGCGCCACCAGTTCCGCCAGGCCTACGGTGCTGAGGATGCTCAGGCCGGCGCGCGCGAGGAAGGCGTTGCCGGCGAGGCTAACCAGGGGCACGCCCAGCCACAGCGTCTCGCACGTGGTGGCGCCGCCGTTGCAGGGAAAACTATCGAGCGCGATGTCGACGCGCTGGTGCAGCGCCCAGAAGTCCTCCCAGCGCAGAAAACCGTGGAATTCGAGCCTGGCCGGAGCGATGCCGTTCGCTTCGAATTCGCGCGCAATCCGCGCCCGCGCCTCGCCCGCGGGAACCGTGGCCAGCAGCAGCTTCGAATCGGGCAGCGCGGCGAGCAGCCGCGACCACAGCGCGAGTTGCCGCCGGGTCAGCTTGTGCATGGAGTTGAGCGAGCCGAAGGTGATATGCCCCGCTGCAGACGCAGGCAGCGGCCCGGCCTCGGGCATCTGCGGCGGCGGCGCGAAGCACCACAGGCTGTGCGGCAGAGA
>JAKAIH010000474.1 GCA_021825225.1 Pseudomonadota bacterium | reverse complement strand
TTGCTCGAAATTGAGGTGCTTGTCCTTGAGCTTGCGCCAGATCGACCAGGGCCGCTTGGCGCGGCCATAGACATAAGCATCGATGCCCTGCTCGGCCAGCTTGCGCTTGATCTGGTCGGCGATGCGGCCGATGCGGTCACCGCTAGTGTCCTGTAGCCGCGCCAGGCGCGTGACGATGGAGCCACGCGCCTCGGGATTGAGTTCGGCGAAGGCGAGGTCTTCCAGTTCCTCGCGCATGTTCTGCATGCCGATGCGGCCAGCCAGAGGTGCATAGATATCGATGGTTTCCTGGGCGATGCGCCGGCGTTTTTCCGGATCCTTGATGTAGGCCAACGTGCGCATGTTGTGCAGCCGGTCGGCCAGCTTGACCAGCAGCACGCGCATATCGTTCGACATCGCGAGCATCAGCTTGCGGAAATTCTCCGCCTGCTTAGTGCGCTCGGAGAAGAGCTCGAGCTGGGAGAGCTTGGTCACGCCATCGACCAGTCCGGCGATCTCCTCGCCGAAATCGCGCTTGATGTCCTCCACGCTGATGTGGGTGTCCTCCACCGTGTCGTGCAGCAGCGCCGTGACGATGCTGGCCACGTCCAGCTTCAGTTCGGTGAGGATCGCCGCCACTTCCAGCGGATGGGCGAAATAGGGGTCGCCCGAGGCACGGAACTGCTTGCCATGGGCGTGCATGGCATAGACGTAGGCTTTATTGAGCAATGCCTCGTCGGCGTCCGGCTCATAGGCCTTGACGCGGTCGACCAGTTCGGTCTGCCGCATCAGCTTGCGGCGACCGCGAGGGCGCGGCGAAGGGGACGGCGGACTGCCCGCCGGCGAAACCTGGCCCCTTGCCACCCCCGAAGCCGGGGCGGGTTGTATCGGTGCGCTCATATCGGGGAATAATATAGGAAACGCCCGGGAGTTTTACCCCCTCCTGACACCTTCGCTAATGAAGCCTTTTTCAGCAGGCGCCTTCCAGTCAGAAAAACAAAAGGCGGACAGGCCAACCCCGTCCGCCCCGTAATAATCTTGCTGCGTACGAGCTATTCCTCGTAATCCGCTTCCGGCTCCGGCTGAGGCTCGGCGCGGCGCTGAGCCTCGCTGGTCAGCGCGCGTAGCAGCTCCTCCTCGGTAACCTGGCGATACTGGACGTCCTCGCGCACGTCCTCGTCGCTGGGGACTTCTTCGGGCTCGTCCACATCGGCATGCTTCTGCAGGGATTTGATGTAATCCTCACGGACCTCGTCCGGCTTGATCAGCTTGCCGGCGATCTCGCGCAGCGCCACGACCGGGTTCTTGTCACGGTCCCGGTCCAGCAGCGGATCCGCACCGCCGGAAAGCTGGCGTGCCCGGAAGCCGGAATAGAGCACCAGATCGAAGCGGTTCGGAACCTTGTCGACGCAATCTTCTACGGTGACGCGAGCCATTCAAAAATCCTTCGAATTCAATTGGTTACCGTATACCATTGGGGTCGCGGCAAAACTCCGGGGCACCGCAGGGGGCCTCGGGAAGGCGGGGACATTATAAGAAGTACTGACGCCGGGCAAGGTTTGGTGTCCGCTTACCCGCGGCCAGTTTCTATATTTGCAACTGATTTTCGTTCTTGGATTCACCCGGAATCGCGCTTAGCCTGAGCAAAATAAAAATACTCTGGGAGGGATCACCTTATGCCTGTGCACCCGGATCACAGAACCATCCAGATGGCATTCGTCGGTGCGTGGGTGACCCTCCTGGTTTTCGGGTCATTTTATTCCCGGTTGTTCTCGCCAGCCGCCAAGGAGCGGTTGCGGCCTTGCATGTCCGTACTGGTCGGCGCGGTGTTCCTGGTCTTCGTCTACCTCCTCTATGGCCCGGCCACCTTCGCCCTGGCGGCGATCCCGGTGACGGCTATCGCCTATCTCAACTGCCGCGCGGTGAAGCACTGCCCCAAATGCGCGGCGCTGAACCAGCCTCCCTTCGTGTTCCCGATCCCTAGATCCTGCCCACGATGCGGCAACGATCTAGTGATCTCGCCGCTACGCCGTTCGTGATTCCACAAAACTGAAACCCGGCAATAAACTCGGCCATGTCCTCGCCCGAGTCGCGGCCCGCCCGTAGCCTCTCTGTCCTGTTGGTCGTCACCGCCCTGGTGACGCTGGCCTATTGGGGCGACTATTTCACCAACGGCGAAGTCAAGACCGTCGATGAGCGCTGGTACACCGCTTTCGAGAACGCCTTTCCGGTCGCCGACGGTTGGCTGGCGCTAACGTCACTGGTGGCGGGGATCGGGCTTTGGCGCGGCGCACGTTGGGGCGCGCTAACGGGGCTGCTGGCCGGCAGCGCCCTGCTCTACCTCGCCGGCATGGACATCACCTTCGATCTCGAGAACCATCTCTACGATCTGGTCGTGTCGTCGCCGCAAATGCAATTCGAACTTCTGATCAATGTCTGGTCGCTTGGCCTCGGCATCTGGACGGTGCTGGCTTGCTGGACCCGCGCGTCGTCCTGCGGCTGATACAGCCTTCGCTCTCGTTTTCAAAATGGCTCCAGCATCGTGATGACAGCGCGCTCGCTTTCCGGTAGCGCGGCAATCAGGTCCTGCGCTGTGCGACCGGAAACCGGATGGCGCCACTGCGGCGCCACGTCCGCCAGCGGCAGCAGCACGAAGCCGCGCGTGCCGAGGCGCGGATGCGGCAGCACGAGCGCGCCCGTCTCGATCCGCCCATTGTAATCGATCAAATCAAGATCGAGCGTGCGCGGTGCATTGACCACAGACCTGGTGCGGCCAAAAGCGGCTTCGATCTCGTGCAACACCGCCATGAGTTCTGCGGGCGCAAGCGTAGTTTCCACGCGTAACATTGCATTGACGAAAGGCGGGGCGTGCGGATCTGGCCACGCCGGCGTCCGGTATAAACGCGAGGCCGCGACCACCGTAACGCCCTTTTCGCCAAGTGCGGACGCACTGGCACGCAAGGTTTGTTCCGGCGTTCCGGCACGCGAGGGAAGATTGGCGCCGAGCGCGATCAAAATCACGAGAATATCTCCGCCGACAGTTTGCAGCGCCCGCACAATCGCCTAG
>JAKAIH010000473.1 GCA_021825225.1 Pseudomonadota bacterium | reverse complement strand
CCAAGAAGGGCGATGTGCTCGGCGTGGCCCGCCTGGCGGCGGTCCAGGCGGCGAAGCGCACTGCCGACCTGATCCCGCTGGCGCATCCCCTGGCGCTGACCCGGGTGGCCGCCGAATTCGCATCCGACCGGGCGCGCTCCGGCATCACGCTCACGGTCACGGTGGAAACCGTCGGCCGCACCGGCGTTGAAATGGAAGCCCTGACTGCGGTCGCCGTCGGCCTGCTCACGGTCTACGACATGTGCAAGGCCGTGGACCGCGGCATGCGCATCGACGCCGTGCGGCTGCTGGAGAAACAGGGCGGCAAATCCGGGCATTACCTCAACCCCGAGGCCTGAAGCGCCTGCGCAGCTACTTTCCGGCGTGCACCCCGGGTGCATCGCGGCCGACATCCGCCGCGCTGCCGTTCGGCGGCTCGCCCGATAAGCCCTCGGCCGCGCTCCAGCCGCCTCCGAGCGCCGTGACCAGCTGTACGCTCGCGCTCATGCGCCGGCTCAGTATGTCCACCGCCGTCCTCTGGTTCGCCAGCGCTGTCGCCTGCGCCACCACCACGTTGAGATAGCTCACGGTGCCGGCCTTATACTGGTTGAGCGTCAGCGCCAGCGTCTGCTCGGCCGACTTCACCGCTTCGCCCTGCACTTCGGCCTCCTGTTCGAGTATGCGCAGCGTGGCGAGACTATCCTCGACTTGCTGGAACCCGGCGAGCACGGTCTGGCGGTAGGCGGCGACGCTGGCATCGTAGGCCGCGACCGCCTGCGCGGTCTGCGCACGGCGCAGTCCGCCGTCGAACAGGCTCTGCGCGATCGCGGGGCCGAAGGACCAGTAGCGGCTCGGCGCGGTCAGCCAATCGGCCATGGTCGCGCTCTGGTAGCCGGTCGCGGCCGACAGCGTCAGTGCGGGGAAATAGGCGGCCGTGGCCACGCCGATCTGCGCGTTCGCCTGCGCCATGCGCCGCTCGGCCGCCGCAATGTCGGGGCGGCGCTCCAGCAGCTCCGAGGGCAGCTGCAGCGGCAGCGGCGGCACGCTCGCCGCGAGCGGTGCCCGCGCGATGGACAGCTCCGCCGGCGGCTTGCCCACAAGCAGCGCGATCGCATGCTCGAGCTGCGCCCGCTGCGCGCCCAGGTCGATGGCCTGCGCCTGCGCGCTCTTGATCTGGGTTTGCGCCTGCGCCAGATCCGTCTTCGCCACGATGCCCGCGGCATACTGGTTCTGCACCAGCTGCAGCGATTTTGCGTAGGCGGCGACGGTGTCCTCGAGCAGCAACTGCTGCGCGTCGAGCGCGCGCAGCTGGAAGTAGCTTTGCGCCAGCGCCGCCTGCGCCGACAGCCGCGCCGCCTGCACATCGCCTGCGCTCGCCTGGGCGCCGGCCTCGTTCGCCTCGACCGCGCGGCTGATGTTGCCCCAGACGTCGGGCGCCCAGCTCGCCTGGAACGGGATGTTGTGGCTGGTGACGACTCCGCGGGAGACCGGTGTTGCCGAGGGCTGCGCGACGGTGGTCGCCGAACTGCGCGAACGCGTGCTCGAGATACCGCCGCTCAGGCTCGGGTAATAGCCGGCGCGCGCCGACTGCACCAGCGCCAGCGCCTGGCGGAACTGGGCTTCGGCCTTGGCCAGGTTCTGATTCGAGATGTCGACCTGCTGCTGCAGGCGATCGAGCAGCGGGTCCTTGAACACCTCCCACCAGTTGCCGCGGCTGAGCTCGTCCCTGGGCCGGGCCGGTTTCCACTTTCCCGCCTCCTTGTACGCCGCGGGTGTCTCCACCGCGGGCCGCACGTAATCCGGACCGGCCGTGCAGCCGGCGAGCAGCGCGGCCGCGAGCGGCAGCGCGAGCGTCTGGACATTCAGTTTCATAAAGACTCCGCCTGCTGTCTGGGGTAACCCGGGTTCATCGGCTGGCCTCGGCCGGTGCGCCCGCGACCGGCCGGCCGCTGCGCGCCGCCCAGGCGCTGCGGCACCACAGCCGGAAGCGGTCGAGGTAGAGATAGACCACCGGCGTCGTGTACAGCGTAAGCAGCTGGCTGAATACCAGGCCGCCGACGATCGCGATGCCCAGCGGGCGGCGCAGTTCCGCCCCTTCGCCCAGGCCGAGCGCGAGCGGTATCGCCCCGAACAGCGCCGCCATGGTGGTCATCATGATCGGGCGGAAGCGCAGCAGGCAGGCCTGGAAGATCGCTTTCTCCGGCGGCAGCCCATGGCTGCGCTCGGCCTCGAGCGCGAAGTCGATCATCATGATCGCGTTCTTCTTGACGATGCCGATCAGCAGGATCACGCCGATCAGCGCGATGACGCTGAACTCGGTGCGGAAGGCGAGCAGCGCGAGCAGCGCGCCGACGCCGGCCGAAGGCAGCGTCGACAGGATGGTGATCGGATGCACGAAGCTCTCGTAGAGCATGCCGAGCACGATATACACCGCGAGCAGCGCCGTGAGAATCAGCAGGGGCTGGCTGTCGATCGTCGCCTGGAACGCGCGCGCCGTGCCCTGAAAGCTGCCGTGCACGCTGGTCGGCACGCCGATCCGGTCCAGCGCGTCCTCGACCGCGCGCGTCGCATCCGACAGCGACATGCCCGGCGGCAGATTGAAGGAGATGGTCGATGCCGCGAACTGGCCCTGGTGATTCACCCCGAGCGGGGTATTGGTCGGGCCATAGCGGCTGAAGGCCGACAGCGGCACCTGCGCGCCGCCTGCCGCGCTCACATACACCCGATCCAGCGCATCCGGGCTTTGCCAGAATTGCGGCGCCGCCTCCATCACCACCCGGTATTGGTTGAGCGGATTGTAGATGGTCGATACCTGGCGCTGGCCGAAAGCGTCGTTCAGCGTCGCGTCTATCATGCGCGGCGTGACGCCAAGCCTGGCTGCGGTGTCGCGGTCGATCACGATCGTGGTCTGCAGGCCCTTGTCCTCCTGGTCGGTGTTGACGTCCACCAGCTGCGGCAGATCGGCAAGCGCGCGGCGCACGCGCGGCTCCCAGGTGCGCAACTCCTCCAGGTCGTCCGCCTGCAGCGTAAACTGATATTGCGCATTGGCCTGGCGCCCGCCGACGCGGATG
>JAKAIH010000015.1 GCA_021825225.1 Pseudomonadota bacterium | reverse complement strand
AGGATATGAGCGGCAACTATTTCGGCTACGACGGCCCTTGCCCGCCGTGGAACGACGAAATCCTGCACCACTACGTATTCACGCTGTATGCGCTCGACTGCGCGCGCTGTCCGGTGAACGGCGCATTCAAGGGTGGCGAGCTGTTGCAGGCGATCAAGGGGCATGTGCTGGACAAGGCCAGCCTCACCGGCATCTATACGCTCAATCCCAGGCTCGCCTGAGGCTTGGTAAGGATCAAAAGGAAATAGCCGCAAGATGCAGCTCGAATTGAAATCCAGGTGGGTATTCGCAGGCTTCGCGCTGATCCCGCTGGCACTGCTCGCGGAAGCGCTGGTGCTGCAGCACCTCAAAGGGCAGGCGCCATGCCCGCTGTGCGTGCTGCAACGCGCCGCGTTTCTGCTGGTCGCCCTGATCGCGCTGGTGGCGGCGTTCAGGGCGCCGCGGCGCCGCGGTGCCGCCGGCTATTGTGCGGCCCTGGCGCTGGTGTCCCTGACCGGCCTCGGCGTCGCGATCCGGCATGTGTGGGTGCTGTACCACCCGAAATTCGGCTGCGGCATCGACCTGCTGGAGGAATTTGTCAACAGGCTGCCGACGGCCAAGCTGCTGCCCTGGCTGTTTCACGCGAGCGGCGAGTGCACGGCGCAGCATGATCCGGTTTTGGGCTTGCAGGTGCCGGAGTGGTCCATCATCTGGTTTTCCCTGCTGGCGCTCGCAGCAATTTTATTCGCCGCCAAATGCTTGTCTGCCGCGCGCGCCGGCGCTGCGGCTTGAATTCCGCAGCTACTGGCGCGGGCCCGATTCGCCTTCCGGAGGTGGTGGAAAGCCGCTATAATTCAGCGTTTTAGCTTTTCAAAAGCGGATTCCGAACATGCGGGTTTGCCGCAGCATTTCCAAGCTCAGCCAGTCGCCGACCGCGCTTACCATCGGCAACTTCGACGGCGTGCACCGCGGTCATCAGGCGATGCTCGCGCGCCTCAAGCAGCGCGCGCGCGAGCTCGGCCTGCGCGCCTGCGTGCTCACCTTCGAGCCTCATCCGCTGGAATTGTTTTCGCCGCAGACCGCGCCTACGCGGCTCACCTCGCTCAGAGAGAAGTTGGAATTGCTCGCCGCACAGGGCGTAGAGTGCGTGCAGGTCAGCCGCTTCAACCGGGCCTATGCCAGCCGCTCGCCGCAGGAATTCATCGAACAGGTGCTGCTTGCCGGTCTGGGGATGCGCTGGCTGCTGATCGGCGATGATTTCCGCTTCGGCGCACGCCGTGCAGGCAATTTCGCGCTGCTGCAGGAAGCTTCCGGCAGGTACGGTTTTGGCCTGGAGGCAATGTCCACGGTGGAGCAAGAAGGCGTGCGCGTGTCGAGTTCTGCCGTGCGCGCGGCGCTCGCCGCGGGCCGGCTGGACGCTGCAGAGGCACTGCTTGGCCGTCCGTACAGCATCAGCGGCCGCGTGGTGCATGGCGACAAGCTCGGCCGCCAGATCGGCTATCCCACCGCCAACGTGCAGCTGCGGCACAACCGGCCGCCCTTGTCCGGGATCTTCGCGGTGCGCACCCTCGATGGCGCAGGACATACGCGCTACGGCGCGGCGAGCCTGGGCCTGCGCCCCACGGTCGACAACAGCGGGCGGGCGAAGCTCGAGGTGCATCTGTTCGATTTCGCCGGCGAGCTCTATGGCCGGCATCTGCGCGTCGATTTCCTGTACAAGATACGCGACGAGGAAAAATTTCCGAACCTCGTCGCGCTGCATGCGCGCATCGCCCTGGATTGCGAAATAGCAAAAGAGTTCTTGGCGGCGAAAGAACGCGCGTGAACAAGGAATCCCGGGTGCCTGTGTCCGCCGCGGTGCCCGCTGAATTCCATCCTACCAATTGAAACCTGCGAAAAGCAAAATGGCTGATTACAAAAATACGCTGAACCTTCCCGACACGCCCTTTCCCATGCGCGGCGACCTCGCCAAACGCGAGCCGCTGTGGGTCAAGCAATGGCAGGATGGAAAGTTCTACGAGAAAATCCGCGCCGCCTCCAAGGGCAGGCCGAAGTTCATCCTGCACGATGGCCCGCCTTACGCCAACGGCAACATCCATCTCGGCCACGCGATCAACAAGATTCTCAAGGACATCATCGTCAAGTCGCGCAACCTGGCCGGCTACGACGCAGTCTATGTGCCCGGCTGGGACTGCCACGGCATGCCGATCGAGCGCGAGATCGAAAAGCACCACGGCAAGCACCTGCCGGTGGAGAAGACGCAGAGTCTGTGCCGCGCCTATGCCGCAGAGCAGATCGAGCGGCAGAAACAGGATTTCCGGCGCCTGGGCGTGCTCGGCGACTGGGACCATCCCTACCAGACCATGGCCTACGGCAACGAGGCCGACGAGATCCGTACGCTGGGGAAGATACTGGAGAAGGGTTACGTCTACCGCGGGCTGAAGCCGGTGAACTGGTGCTTCGACTGCGCATCTGCCCTGGCCGAAGCCGAAGTCGAGTACGCCGACCGAAAGGACTTCGCCATCGATGTCGGCTTTGCCTTCGCCGAGCCTGAGAAGATCGCCGCAGCCTTCGGACTGGCCAAACTTCCGCTGGACCGGGGCTGGATCGTCATCTGGACCACCACGCCCTGGACCATTCCTGCCAATCAGGCGCTGAACGCGCACCCGGACCATGTCTACAACCTGGTTGCGACCGAGCGCGGTTTGCTGATCCTGGCCGCGGACTTGCAGGACGCCTGCCTCGCGCGCTACGGGCTCGCGGGCACGACGCTCGCCTCATGCAAGGGCAAGGCGCTGGAACTGATCGCGTTCCGCCACCCGTTCTACGAGCGGCTGGCGCCGGTGTACCTGGGCGAATACGTGACGCTCGAAACCGGCACCGGCATCGTGCACAGCGCGCCCGCCTACGGCGTCGAAGACTTCGATTCCTGCCGCCGCTACGGCATGAAGGACGAGCAGATCCTCACGCCGGTGATGCCGGACGGGAAATACGCGTCCTCGCTGCCGTTTTTCGGCGGCATGATGATCTGGAAGGCCAACCCGGAGGTGGTGAAGAAGATCGCCGAAGTCGGTGCGCTGTTCCATTCCGAAGATTACGCGCACAGCTACATGCACTGCTGGCGCCACAAGACGCCCATCATCTACCGCGCCAGCACCCAGTGGTTCGCCGCGCTGGACGAGCCGCCGGGTTTCAAGGGCGTGAAGCCTGCCGAGTCCCTGCGCACGACCGCACTGCGCGGCATCGACAACACGCGCTTCTACCCGGACTGGGGCCAGGCGCGCCTGCGCGGCATGATCGCCAATCGTCCCGACTGGACCTTGTCGCGCCAGCGCCAATGGGGCGTGCCCATGCCGTTCTTCATCCACAAGGAAACGGGCGAGCTGCATCCGCGCACGCCCGAATTGCTGGAACAAGTGGCGCAACGCGTGGAGCAGCGCGGTATCGAGGCCTGGCAGACGCTCGATCCGCAGGAGCTATTGGGCGCGGAGGCCGAGCACTACGTCAAGATCAAGGACACGCTGGACGTCTGGTTCGATTCCGGCTCGACGCATCAGACCGTGATGGGCGGGCCTGGCGGCAAGGCGGGCGGCGCCGGCTCGCATGGGGCCGAACTGCAGTTCCCGGCCGACCTGTACCTGGAAGGTTCCGACCAGCATCGCGGCTGGTTCCACTCCTCGCTGCTGGTGTCCTGCATGCTGAACGGCGTGCCGCCCTACAAGGGTCTGCTCACGCACGGCTTCTTCGTCGACGGCCAGGGCCGCAAGATGTCGAAGTCCCTGGGCAACACACTCGAGCCGCAGAAGGTTGCGGGAAGCCTCGGTGCCGAAATCCTGCGCCTGTGGGTGGCGGCGACGGATTACTCGGGCGAGCTGTCGATCTCGGACGAAATCCTGAAACGCGTGGTCGAGAGCTACCGCCGCATCCGCAACACGCTGCGCTTCCTGCTCGCCAACACCGCCGATTTCGACCCGCAGGCGCACGCCTTGCCGGTCGAGGACTGGCTCGAGATCGATCGTTATGCCCTGGCGCTGACGCAGTCGCTGCAGCAGGAGATGATGCGCGACTACGAAAATTACGATTTCCATTTCGTGGTGCAGAAGCTGCAGGGCTTCTGCTCCGAGGATCTGGGCGGGTTTTACCTCGACATACTCAAGGACCGGCTGTACACGGCAGGCAAGGACTCGAAGGCGCGGCGTTCGGCGCAGAACGCGCTGTACCAGATACTGCAGCGCCTGGTGCGGCTGATGGCGCCGATACTTTCCTTCACTGCGGAAGAGGTGTGGGCGCTCGCCGGCGGCGCGAGCGACGAGACGGTGTTCACGCATACCTGGGACGAATTCCCGGCGGCCGGATACTCGCAGGCACTGCTCGAGCGCTGGGGCAGGATCCGCAGCGTGCGCGCCGAGGTGCAAAAGCAATTGGAAGAGGCGCGCGTCGCCGGAAAGATCGGCTCCTCGCTGCAGGCCGAAGTCGAGGTCCGCGCGAGCGGCGACAAACTCGCCTTGCTGCAGACGCTGGCGGACGACCTGCGCTTCGTGCTGATCACCTCCAGCGCGACGCTCACCGCGGTCGGCGCGGCCGCGGACGAGGCGGTGATCGTGAGCGCCAGTGCGCATGCCAAGTGCGAGCGCTGCTGGCATTACCGCGACGACGTCGGCGCTGCCGATGCCGCGCATCCCGGCCTGTGCGGCCGCTGCGAGTCCAATCTGCATGGTACCGGGGAAGCGAGAACGTATGCGTAAGCTCGTACCCTGGTACGCGTGGGCGCTGCTGGTGGTGCTGCTCGACCAGCTGACCAAGTACTGGATCAGCGCCAGCTTCGACTACGGCGAAATGCGTGCCTACACCGGGTTTTTCAACCTGGTGCTGACCTATAACAAAGGAGCGGCCTTCAGTTTTCTCGCCGGCGCCGCCGGCTGGCAGCGCGGCGTATTCATCGCCATCGCGCTGACTGCGATCGTCGTCATCAGCGTGCTGCTGGCGCGCCACGCGCAGGAAAAATTGTTCTGTCTCGCGCTCACCCTGATCCTGGGCGGGGCGACAGGCAATGTGCTCGATCGCATCGTGCTCGGTCACGTCGTCGATTTTCTCGATTTTCACCTCGCCGGCTGGCACTGGCCGGCGTTCAACCTGGCCGATTCGGCGATCACCGTGGGCGCGGTGCTGCTGATTGCAGACAGCTTCCGTGCGGGCGCCGGGCGGGCGAGAACGGCGCGATGAGCGCGCGCCATGGTCCGGGCCGGTGCGTGGCCCAGTCAATTAGCGGGGTCTGATCATGGAAGTCCTGTTGGCCAATCCGCGCGGTTTCTGCGCCGGCGTCGAGCGCGCGATCAGCATCGTCGAGCGCGCGCTGGAATTGTACGGCGCGCCGATCTATGTGCGCCACGAGGTCGTGCACAACAAGTTCGTGGTCGATGACCTGCGCGCCAAGGGCGCAGTGTTCGTCGAGGAACTGGACCAGGTGCCCTCGGGGAGCACGGTGATATTCAGCGCCCACGGCGTGGCGCCGGCGATCCGGCGCGAGGCAGAGCAACGCGGCCTCAAGGTATTCGACGCCACCTGTCCGCTGGTGACCAAGGTGCACGTCGAAGTCGCCAAGATGCACGAGCAGGGCCGCGGCATCGTCATGATCGGCCATCGCGGGCATCCTGAGGTCGAGGGCACGATGGGCCAGGCGACGAGCGGCATGTACCTGGTGGAAACGGTAGTGGACGTCGAGCGGCTCGAGGTCGAGGACCCGGATCAGCTCGCTTATGTCACCCAGACCACGTTGTCGGTGGATGACGCTGCGGCGATCGTCGCAGCGCTGAAACGGCGCTTCCCCGGCATAGTCGGCCCGAAGAAGGACGACATCTGCTACGCCACGCAGAACCGCCAGGACGCGGTGAAATTCCTGGCGCCGCAATGCGATCTCGTAATCGTGGTCGGCTCGCCCAACAGCTCGAACTCCAATCGCCTGCGTGAAGTGGCGCAGACCCTGGGAGTAAAGGCGCATATGATCGACAAGGCGTCGGAGCTGCGCCCGGAATGGCTGCAGGGCTGCGAGCGCGTCGGCGTCAGCGCCGGTGCTTCGGCGCCGGAAGTGCTGGTGCTGGAAGTCATCGCCAGGCTGCAGGAACTGGGGGCGAAGCGGGTCAACCAGCTCAAGGGCAAGGAGGAGGGCGTGACTTTCCCCCTACCCAAGGGGCTCGCCGGCGGGGCTGCCGCCGAGCGTTGATCGCGCGAGCGGTGATTGAACCGCGAGCTGCACCGGCAATGCGGGGCGGAGGATGTCCGTCCCGCGCCCGTCCTTACTGATCGTGTATCAGTTCGCGGCAGGAGACGCGGCGCGTCGGCGCGACGCCGCTGCCGATAGGCACTTGGTGGTCATGGTGTCGTTTCTCCTCGTTGGAGGAACACGATGAGCTTGGGGACGACGCTTACGGCAGTTTGCCGCGCGGCGCCGCAGGGGAGCGCTCCGCGCGCGCCTTCTCCTCGACGCCGCGCCGTTGACTTGCGCGTTCGGACGCGCTCGGGCGCGGCGATTGCACCTGCCGGGGATCGGCCCGGCGAATGGTACCCGCCTTGCCGCGGGTTTGGTCGAGCTTGTCCCTGTCCTTGTCTTGTAGCTGTACCGCATTCGCCGCAGGCGTCAGAACCAACGCGAGCAAGAGGAATCGAACGACGTTCATTTTTTTCTCCTTTTCCTTGTGTTCGGGTCTATCCCGCATGGAGTGCTTGTGCTTGCATCGCTTTTCCCTGGCGCTGCCATTACATCAGCTCTTTCCAGGATTTGCGCTTGGTGGTGGGCGAACTGGGCGGCAGCGGCACCTTTACCGACACGGTAGTCGCATCCGATTTCCTGGCCAGCCCCATGACCGAGCCGCTGGGGAGTTTGAGCAATACAGCCCGGCTGGCCAGCGTGTCGCCGAGGGATAGTGAAGACCAGGTTACCGTGGAGTTGGTCAGGAACCCTCCGGTTTTGTAATCGAGCACGTTGAAAAAGCTCTTGCCGCCCAGTGCACAGACGTCGGAGCTCGGGATGTTGGAGGTGAAAACCAGAGCGCCCAACGCCAGGCCCGGATGGGTATTGATCCGTTCCCCGGTGGATGGCAAATCCATATACCAGCCTTTCTTGGTCGAGAAATCCATGGCGTTCGCGCTGGCGGTGCGGCTGCCATCGGCGTTGATCGCAAGCGTCTGCTGACTCAGCATCGTACGCGGGGGCGTGGTTTGCAAGTTGATGACCGGGTTAGTGGCTGGGGAGGGGGTGCTCAAATCGTCCACCAGACCGTACATGGTCTGGGTCTGGCTGGCGTACGCGTTCGCCCCGGTGGAGCCGGGAATGTCCGAATCGCCGAGATAGAGGCCGGTGCCGACATAGACGAAGCGTTTGTACACCCCGCCGCCGATATTGACTCTGGCGAGTTCCGGTTCGGTGGTGACCGGCTGAACGTTGCCGACGCTGTCCACCAGGGTCGCCAGCCTGGTGACGCCCCACTGGTTGGTGTTGGTGGAGGTTAAATCGAAGCGCCACACATTGCCTTTGAGGTCGCCGCCGTACACATAATCGACGGTATTGTCGACGTCGGCGGTTTCTACATAGCCGCTGATATGCGCAAGTCCGCTCGGATCCGTGGCGCTGCCGGCGCCGGTACCGATCGCCTTGATCAGGTCCCCGGTGCGCGCGTTCAGCACGAACAGATAACCCGTGCCGTCGCCGCCGGAATCGCCGGTGCCGTTGTTATAGCCAGAAGCCACCAGAACCACCCACCCCTTTGCCTTGGTCTTGACGATGACCGGCCGGCCGAAGCTGTAGCCGATATTGGCCTTGTCCGTGGCGCTGGTGGCGCTGTTGGGAAATTCCCACAGCACCTTGCCGGCCAGCGCGGCTTCGTCGGCGGCGGTGGTGCTGGTTAGGTCCAGCGCATAATAACCACGCCCGCCCTTGCCCAGGCCGCCCACCACGATGGTGTGCCAGGCAGCCGCCGGATTGCCGGTAACGCCGCTGGTGTTGCTGAAATCGACGTCGCTCGAAACCGGCGTGCCGTCAACCAAGAATTTGTGAACGAAGCCGCTCTTCCGGCTGAAATTGTTGAGACCCGCCATCACCAGGTTGGGTACATAGGCCCATTCCTCCGCGCCGGTCGCCGTATTGAAGGCATGCAGCATACCGTCATTGGCGCCCTGCAAAACGATCCTGGTGCGGCCGGCATTGGCGGTCTTGAACGCGCTGTACCCCGTATCGCCGTAGTTGGTGGCGGGCGCCCGTACCACCACCGGTTCGGCGTTGATGATATCCCCCAGCAAGTGGACCCGGGAGCGGTAGGTTCCGGCGGTTTCGCCGCTTCGGTCCCCGCGCAAGTAGGCCACCACCGCCGCGCCATCGGTAGGCCCGGGCGGCGTCGTCGGCGAGTTGAGCAGGGTCTGCTGGGCCGCGCTCAACTTTGTCGCCGTGGTCGCCGTGGTGGGTTGAAACTGAACACCTTGGCCGGTACCTGTGGTGCCCGTGTAGCTGGCGATTTTCCGGCTGGCCGCGGTACGCGCGTCCAACTGCGTTTGCGCCGAACCGGCGGTCCAGATAGGAGTGGCGGTATTGGGTTGACCCGTTGTCAGATCAACCGGATAGGCCGCCAGATCGCCGGTCCAGGTGCCGGAGTTATAGCTGGAAGCATAAGACGCGTTGTCTCCGGCAATGACGTTGGCATTTGCCACCGCCACGGCGGCAGCCGAACCCGTTTTGGCAACGATATTGGCCGCAACTATATCAATTGCCGACCGGAAACTCGCGGCGTCGTTGGCGAGGTAGGCCGAGCCCGTGCCCCCGGCGTAAGCCATGGCGTTCATGACCGAAATCGCATTGGCATTGGCGACGGTATCGCCCAGGGCGACGACATAGGTCTGGATATCGTAAGGGCTTGAATTGGTCGCGTTGGTGGTGCTGCGCAGGGCGGTGACCGAGTTAATGGCATCGGTCGCGGCAACGCCGAAGCTGCCGGAGGTGCAGGAATTGGAGCTGGTACTCCAAGTGCAGGTATTGGTGCGATCCGCAGCCGAATAAAGCGTGCCATTGGTCTTGCCGGTCGGCAGACCATCGGTGATCAGCATCGTGAAATTCTTCTGGCAGGAATATGCAATCGGGCTGGGCTTGCTCTGATACGAAGTCGAAAAGTAGGTCTTGGTTGAGTCTAGCGACCCTTTGAGAGGAGTAAACACCGCTCCGTTCTTAACTTCGCTGGTGGAGCCGCTGGTCTCGTTCGCCAGTTTTGCCATCAAGTTGTTATAGTGGGCAGTGGAGTCGGCCTGAACGGCTTCATCGATGGTGCCAGAGCCGGTGATGCTGGAGAGGTAGCCCCATGCCCGTGGCAGGTATAACTGGCGCGTGATGGGCGGGTTGGACGGCAGATAGCCTGCGTCGGTTGGGGTAAAGTTGAGCGTACAATTTCCGCATCCAAAAGGATCGCCGGAAAAATCGGCCGATGTCCATGAATTACCGGATGCCGTTTTATGTGTGCTATAGAATTTGTAACCCGTACCGGTTCCCGCGGTAAGCGCCCACGCGGTGGTGTAGGTGCCGGTGTCGTAAAGAACGTCCTGGATATTCGCGTCGTCGCCGGTCTGGTCATAGGTGACATAAGCTCCGCCGGGGCTGAACGGCTGCGGGTTCGCCAGGCAGCGGCGGTTTCCGTTGGAGGCGGAAATGCCCGGCGTGGGCGGGTAGCCTGCCGGGACGCCGGAGACATAGCCGACGCAGTCGTCGGTGAAAGTCATGCCGGTGCTGGAACCCAAGTAATAAGCCCAAGTGCTGTATAAACCGGGTGAGGAGGTCATGCCATAGGTCATCAGCCCCCAGTTGAAGCTGTTGCGATAAGCGGTGATCGCGTCGCGCATTACCTGGCGGCCGATATTGCCGCGCGTATTGACATCGTCCCCGGCGACCAATTTCCCGGACATGAACGCATCCATGGATTGCGAGTTGTCGAGGATCACCTGTACGTTCGGCTTGACGGTGCTTTTCACCGCCATCGGTATGTCGGAGATGTCGGTCGAAGCGGCCCGGGCCGATGGGATAGTCTGCCCGAGAATCAGGCTGTAGATGACGACGGAGGCTATCGTCTTGCGCCGGAATCGTTGTCGCATTTTCATGGTTTCAGTCCTTCGTGTGTCGGTATCGAGCAGGATGGCAAAATCGCAGGCCTGCTGCTTGCCCCGGCCTAGCGGCTTAATATCGCCTGCACCATGCTGATGGTATTGCGCGGGCCGGTTACGCGTGCCGTTACGCGGTAATACACCGCCGTGCTTGCGGTAAAAGCGACCCCGCCCGCCTTTTTGCTGCCGCCGCCGAGAGGCGTGTCCACAAAGCATTTTCCCTGAATGTCGGTGACCGGGCCCGGGCCCTGGCACAGGCGATCGATCACGATTTGCACCTTGTTTCCCGTGGCGGCCGAATCGACGGCGACGGGCACGCCGCTCCAGTCGATCGCCGTGGCCGTGCCCGCGGCGCCGAGCGCCTGTGTCGTGGGAACCCCCCCCGCGTCGGCCACCCGGCGGGTCGCGTAATACCAGTAATTCGGATTGGTGCTGGAGGCGGCCGGGGTGAGGTCGGTGTCGAGGTTGTTGGTGACAATGTCCGGCAGCGCGGCGACGGCGGCCTCGACACCGAGGTCGGCCGCTTGCAAGGTCCCTTCCTTGAACGCCAGGTTGCCGGCGATGATATTGGCGGTATCCACCGAGCGCACCAGCGCGATGCCGGCCATGGTCAGTGCCACCAGCACGATCAGCGCGATGAACAGCACCACGCCTTTCTGCGTTCCCGCGATTGCGCCGGCGCGCGGCAAACGGCAACCCGACGGCGCCGGTGCTAGGTGCAGGGTGTTCGTTGTCAGTTGTTCCATAGGACGTTACGCAAAGGTATCGTTGTTTGATAGATTTTGTAGCGGTAGAGCCGCGCCGCGGCGTCGAGTGCCAGCGCCCCGCCGTTGAGGATCGTTCCGCCGTTCCACAGGACCAGGGTGGCCGGGCTCACCGTGTCTTTTTCCAGTTGGCCGCTGCGCGCGACCACCGCGAGTTTGACGGCGACGACATCGGTTGCGGATGCCGGAGCGGTATTGTCGTACACGTCCACAAAACCGTCGGCATTGGTGTCCCTGCCGTATTGCGCCCTGATCGCGACGATGCCGTTCACCAGCGGCAGCGGGTTGGCGGCGCCGGCCGGCAGGTTCACGTCGCTCATCATCAGGGTATTGTTTTGAACATAATAGGCATGATTGACCATGCTTCCCATATTGGTCAGCCTGGCGCCGGTGCCGTAACCACCCACAGGAAAAATTGCTCCGGCGGGAGGGTTGTAGGGCCACGAAGGGTTGTGCTGGATGTTCCAGTCGGTGCCGGTTTTCTGCCCGTCCTGGCTGGCCTGGATCATGGAACACGCCTTGGGAGGCTCAGATATGAGGACGAGATCGTTTGCGACAAAGCCGTCCCCGTTGTTCACATTGAGTATCGACGATTCAGACGGCATCGGACTCGCGATGGTGGTGGGAATGTTACCGAATGCTGATGTGCTGTATACAAGGGTAATCCTGTCTGTGCCCGCCGCGGGATCGTCGCGGGCGATCGTCACCGGCCATGCATTGATGGGGTAGGTTGTGGGCGTCATATTCGAGTTGTAGGCGTTGATGGTGGTGCAGCCCAGTCCTACCAGCCCCAGGCCGGACATGCGCACATCCCGCTCCATCGTGAACAAGGCCATCAGCGCGTTTTCCTGCGCGTCGGCGGTGCCGGTAGTGGTGCGCTTTTGCCCTTCGAACATCAGGAACGTCTGCATGATGATCAAAATCCCCAGCATGCCGATGACCATTGCGACCATGATTTCCACCAGGCTGAAGCCGCTCGCGGACCGGTGCAGGGGGTGTTCGTTGAACATCATTCGGTGTTCTCCGTCATCAACCGCTAATTTGCGCTGCCGTGACAAAACTGTGGGGGGCGGCTTCCTGGGGGCCTTGCCAGCAAATTGTCACCGTCACCAGGTTTCCCGCGCCGATCGCGATTTGCTGCCTGGCCGAAGTGGCGCCCGGCAGGTTTCCCGCCACCGTCCCCAAGGTCGCGGGGTCCCCCAGCCATGCCGTCACATTGGCGTTGGCCGATGCCGCCCCGCCGAAATTGCACGCTCCGCCGGCTGTCGTCGGGTGGTGGGCGTAGCCCGCCAGATTGGTCGGGTTGTCCGCCCACATCTGGCCGATGATCTGGTTGGCCAGAAAGGCCGCTTCCACGCGATATTTGGCATCGGCGGTGTTTTTAATCGCGACCGCCTGGAGTCCCACCAGCGCGATAATGCCCATGGAAAAAAGCAGGATCGCGATGAGTCCCTCCAACAGCATCGAACCCTTTTGTGAACCAGGCCTGGGATGTGATTTCATCGGTGTTCCCGGTTTGGCGCGGCTGCTAGCATTTTCTTGGATCGCTTGCATCGGTCACTTTCGGATCGCACATACGCACATTGCCACCGGCGTTGACTTGGATGGTCAAGTCGCGCCGTTGCGCGTCACTCAGAATCGCAACCGGCACTTTCACGTCGACTTGGGTGATCGAGGCGCTTGCATCGGCGTTGGCGACTACTCTGCCCAGGGCGTTGAAAGTGACGGTGGTAGCGCCAGCGGGCGTCATCGTCACAGTCACGTTCTTCGATCCCTCGTCGCCGGTTCGGGTCTGGATTTGCGCGCCCCCCGGTACACTTACCGTCCAGCTCGATGCGGCGCCAAAAGCCAGTTGCACGTTGGTGTTGCGGCGCACCGCTTCGGCGCGGGCCAGTTGCATGCCGTTCGAAATCGACTCCGCCGCAGTGCGGATCTGCGTGTTTTGTATCCATGCCGAGTAGCTCGGCAGTCCGACCATCAGCAGGATGCCGAGGATGACGAGGCCGATCATCAGCTCGATCAGCGATACGCCTTTTTGCAGCGATGCGCTTAACACAGTCCGCCTTTCTTAGTCACCCAGCAGGTTGCGTTGCCGGTCCACCCCGCCGCGGCGGCGGCCGAACCGGCGGTAATGGTGGTTGCCTTGGTGTTATTCTGGTCCACGGTGTAGACGAATCCACCCATGCCCTGACCGGCCACGCCGTCCGCCTGAACGGTGAACGTGGTGGCGGTGAGGGCGGCGGCGGGGCAGGTGTAGGTAAAATATTTGGCGCCGGTCGGCAACGGGGCCGTGGTGCCTGCGGCACAGGCGCCGACGTAAGTCCGGTTGTCCTGGAAATACTGCTCGAGCTTTACCCGCATATCCGCCAGGTTTGAAGTCGCTTCGGTGATCTTGCCGCGCGTAATGTACTCGGTGTAAGACGGCAGCGCGATCGCGGCGAGTATTGCCACGACGACGACGACGACCATCAGTTCGATCAGGGTGAACCCACGAGTCTGCTTCATTACGCGCTCCTTTTCGTGAAGATGAGGATAATCGGGGTCATTGCGACATTTCAAATTTATCCGACTAGAGGCTGATTCAGAAGAACCAACGGCAATTCTATGTTGTTTAGAACAGGCTTACAGTTCCGCATGTGACAAAAGGCCACATGCGTGTCCCAGCCCATCCGCCGAGCCCCGTCATGCTGGCGAGTGGGATGGTTCGGGAGGACGTTGTCAGCCGGCAGGTATGAGGCTGACGGGAAGAGTTCCACTCATCCACCGCCTATGCGCTGTTTTCGCGCGGGGGAGCATTTGTCCGCCGACCAGATCCTGGCGATCACTGGTGACCGGAAAGCCGATTCAGACTGTCGATTCCGTCAGATAGGATAGTACATTCCAATCCACTGCTGTCCGGACGTTGAGCGACCGGAACGCAATAATTGGTTGATCTGAAATAGATAACTCATGATTTTTTCTGGTCTCGATTTGAACGCATCAATTTGCGATCCTGCGAGGAACTCACTCGCAGGGGACTTCGATGCACTTGGGCAAATTGGTGTTCGCGCAAATCACGCAGCATTTGCCGCTGACGACGTTTCGTCGTTGCGTGGCGCGCTATGGCGGCGAGCACAAGATCAAGAGCTTCTCTTGCCTCGATCAATATCTTTGCATGGCTTTTGCCCAGCTGACCTACCGAG
>JAKAIH010000472.1 GCA_021825225.1 Pseudomonadota bacterium | reverse complement strand
CTGCTGCGCGACGAAATTGACCAGCTCCCCGGCCTTCACTTTCGCGGTGAGATCCGCTGTCACACCCGCGATCAGTGCCACCTTGCCGCCCTCGGTCGAGGCAAGCACCAGCACGGCCGACCTGAGCTTGTCTTTCAGCTTGTCCATGGTTTCGCGCAGGGCTTTTGCATCCGCGCCCTCGAGCGCCACCGCGAGCAGCTTCGCCCCGTTTATGTCAAGCGCCTGCGCCGCGAGATCGTCACCCTGCGCCGACGCGACTTTCGATTTCAGGCGCGCGAGCTCTTTTTCCGCGGCGCGCGCGCCGTCGATGAGTTGGGATATCTTCTGGCTCAGTTCCTGCGGCTGCGCCTTGAGCACGCCCGCGGCTTCGACCAGACGCGCTTCCTGCTGCTGCACCCAGGCGAGCGCGCCTTCGGCGGTGACCGCCTCGACCCGGCGTATGCCTGCGGCCACGCCCGACTCGGACACGATTTTGAAAAAGCCGATATCGCCGGTGCGGCGCACGTGGGTGCCGCCGCACAACTCCGTGGAAAACTCGCCCATGCCGATGACGCGCACTTCGTCGCCGTACTTTTCGCCGAACAGCGCCATCGCGCCGGCCTTGATCGCGTCGTCGTATTTCATCACGCGCACCGAGACCTCGGTGTTGCGCCGCACCTCGTGATTCACCAGAGTCTCGACCTGGCGCAGCTGCGCATCGCTCATCGGCTCGTTGTGCGAGAAATCGAAGCGCGTGCGCTGCGCGTCGACGAGCGAGCCCTTCTGCTGCACATGCGCGCCCAGAACTTTGCGCAGCGCCGCGTGCATGAGGTGCGTGGCCGAGTGGTTCCACGCGGCGCTTGCGCGCGCGGCGCTGTCCACCGCAGCCATGACGCGGTCGCCCACGCGCATGCGCCCGGCTTTGAGCTCGCCTTTGTGGCCGAATACCTCGGCCTGGATCTTCTGCGTGTCTTCGACGCTGAAGCTGCCATTCACGCCGGCGAGCTCGCCGCGGTCGCCGACCTGGCCGCCGGATTCGGCATAAAACGGCGTGCGGTCGAGCACCACCACCGCGGCATCGCCGGCGGCGATCTCCTCGACCGCTGTTCCCTCGCGATACAGCGCCGCCACCGTGCCCTCGAGCGTAAGCGTGTCGTAGCCGTGAAACTCGGTCGGCCGGCCGGAGTACTCCACCCCCGCGGTCACCGTGAACTTGGAGGCGGCGCGCGCGCGCTCGCGCTGGCGCTGCATCGCCGCTTCGAAGCCGGCGTAATCGACGCGCACGTCGCGCTCGCGCGCAATGTCCGCGGTCAAATCGACCGGAAAGCCGTAGGTGTCGTAGAGCTGGAACACAGTCTCGCCGTCGAGCATCTTGTCTTCGCGCGTAAGCGCGCCTTCGAGCACTTTCATGCCGTGCTCCAGCGTCTCGGCAAAGCGCTCCTCTTCGGTCTTCAGCACCCGCGCCACGCGCTCCTTCGCTTTGGCCAGCTCCGGATAGGCTTCGCCCATGATGCGCGCGAGATCCTCGACCAGGCGGTGGAAGAAGGGCTCGGTCTGTCCGAGCTTGTACCCATGACGGATGGCGCGGCGGATGATGCGCCGCAGGACATAGCCGCGTCCCTCGTTGCCCGGAATCACGCCGTCGACGATGAGAAAGGACGTCGCGCGGATGTGATCGGCGATGACCTTGAGCGAATTGCTCGCGAGGTCCTTGACGCGCGTCTCGCGCGCCGCCGCCTTGATCAGGTCCTGGAACAAGTCGATTTCGTAGTTGGAGTGCACGCCCTGCAACACCGCGGCGATGCGCTCCAGTCCCATGCCCGTATCGACCGAAGGCCGCGGCAGCGGATGCAGCTTGCCCGCGTCGTCGCGGTTGTACTGCATGAACACCAGGTTCCAGATTTCGATATAGCGGTCGCCGTCCGCCTCGGGCGAGCCCGGTGGGCCACCGGCGATTCCCGGGCCATGATCGTAGAAAATCTCGCTGCACGGCCCGCAAGGGCCGGTTTCGCCCATTTGCCAGAAATTATCCGAACCGCCGCCGGGCTTGTCGCCGATGCGCGCGATGCGTTCTTTGGGCACTTTGATTTCATCGGCCCATAGGTCATACGCCTCGTCGTCGGTCTGGTAGACCGTGACCCAAAGCTTGTCCTTGGGCAGCCGGTACACCTCGGTGAGCAGATCCCAGGCGTAGTGAATCGCGTCGCGCTTGAAATAATCGCCGAAGGAAAAATTGCCCAGCATCTCGAAGAACGTGTGGTGGCGCGCGGTATAGCCTACGTTCTCCAGATCGTTGTGCTTGCCGCCGGCGCGCACGCTGCGCTGCGAAGTGGTGGCGCGTTTATAGGGGCGCTGTTCCTTGCCCAGGAACACGTCCTTGAACTGCACCATGCCCGAATTGGTGAACAGCAGAGTCGGGTCATTGCCCGGCACCAGCGGGCTGGAGGCCACCACGGCATGGCCGCGCTGGGCAAAGAATTCCAGGAACTTACTGCGGATTTCTGCTGATTTCATAGTTTCGCTTCGGGCCGGGCGCAGAGCGCCCGCAGGTCCAGCTATCCAAGGGTAAAAGATTGAATTTTCGCCTGAATCAGGCGCGCATGCAAATGCAAGCGGCGGCTGTCAGCTGAGGCTGACCCCGAGCAGCTTGCCGATGGCGTAGGTCAGAGCACCCGCCGCCGCGCCTATGACGAGCATGCGCAGTCCGTCTCGCAGCGCGCTTCTGCCGGTAAACAGGCTGATGGCGGCGCCGACTGCAAACAGGGCGAGTGCGGTGATGGCAATGGAAGCAGGCAGCGCGCGCCCCCCCGCAAGCGCAAAGAAAGGCAGCAGCGGCACCAGCGCACCCGCGGCGAAGGAAAGAAAGGAGAAGATCGCAGCGCCCCAGGGCGAGCCCAATTCGTCCGGATTCAAGCCCAGTTCCTCGCGCGCGAGCGTATCCAGCGCCTGGGCCGGATCGGCGATGATGGCCTTCGCCAGCTTCAACGCGTCCTCGCGCGCAAGCCCGCGCGCGGCGTAAATAAGGGCCAATTCCTCCGCTTCCTCCTCCGGATATTGCGCCAGTTCGTCGCGCTCC
>JAKAIH010000471.1 GCA_021825225.1 Pseudomonadota bacterium | reverse complement strand
ATAAGTGCCATCGCCATGGGGTGCGGCGGCAAACTCGGGCAAACATTCCGCCGCGGCCGAGTAGCGCCGCAGCGCGGGGAAATCCGCCGCCGGGACCACTTCGGGCAAGGTCCTTTGAGTGAAGTGCCATGCCACCGCGGTGCTGATGCCGGCCTGGTCCATTGTGCGATCCGCTGCGAAGGGACTACGCGCGAACTCGGCCTCGAGCGCACCGTAGGCGGCCAGCAGTTGGCCCGTCACCCGCGCGACCCAGGGCTGATGCTGCTTTTCCGGCGGCCGCAGGTTGCGCTCGTAGATGATCTGTACGCTTTTCTCGCACGCGGCGAGCGCGAGCCCGACTAGGCGCAGCGCGCGCCGGCGTTCGGCCAGGACCGCGGGCATGAGCGACTTCCCCGGCGCGGCGAGGCTCTCGGCATATTCCAGTATCAGGCTGGAGTCCATCAGCACCGTGCCGTCGTCGCACACCAGCGTCGGCGCCTTGACTACAGGGTTGATCGCATGGAATTCGTCGAAGCTGCGAAACACGGAAATGGAACGGTGCTCGAACGGCAGGTCCAGCAATTGCAGCGATATCGCGACGCGGCGCACGTAAGGCGAATCGAGCATTCCGATGAGTTGCACCTTTAGTCCTCCAGCAGGCGACTAGATTGCCTGGATGTTGCAGCGATACGGGTAATCCATCTGCGCGGCGACGCGCTCACGCGCGCTCGCACCCGCCAGCCGCTGCACCAGGTGCAGCCCGGCGTCGATCGCCGCAGATACGCCGCCGGCAGTGATCGTTGCGCCTTCGTCGACCACGCGCTCGCGCACGACCGTGCGGCAGTAGGGTTCAAGTTCCTTGAGTGCATTCGGATGGGTGGTCGCGCGCAGGCCGCGCAGGAAGCCGGCCGCGCCGAGCAGCAACGCCCCGGTGCATACCGACAGCTTGAGCTGCGCCGGGCCGGCGCTCTTGAGCCAATCGATAAAGGGGCCGTCGTGCTGCAGGCTTCGGGTGCCGAAGCCGCCGGGCACGAACACGATGTCGAAGCCATCCAGCGGCTCGCCTACGGCGTCGGCGCCGATCCTGAGGCCGCGGTCGTCGACGATCTGCGGCTTGAGCGCACAAATGCGCCAACTGAAATCGTCGATGATGTTCATCGACTTCAGGCGCGTCACCGGATCGTAGAAGCCGATGAAGTCGAGCGAGGTCATCTGATCGAATATGACAAAAGCCGTTTTCACTACATCGTTCCAGTCAATCGGTTGCAGGCGCGCTCGCCTGATCGTGAATCAGCCTCTTGCCCAGGCTGGCCACATCGTCCTGCGCGTAGCCGAGCCTGCGGTAGAACTCGATGACGCCGGCATTGGATGCGCGCACCTGCAGGTTCAGCTTGGGGCAGCCGCGCTCTTCGAGCAGGCGCTCCACCTCGCGCATCAGGGCGCGGCCGTAAGACCGCCCGCGATGCGCAGGGGCGACGGCGAGGTAATACACCCAGCCGCGGTGGCCGTCGAAGCCGGCCATCGCGCTGCCCACCAGCTCGGCGCCTAGCGTGCCCACGAGAAACAGCTCGGGCTGCTCCCTGAGTTTGCGCGCGATATCGGCGTGCGGATCGTTCCACGGACGCGTGAGACCGCAGGCCTGCCACAGCGCAACCACCGCCTCTTCGTCGCCCGGCAGGAACGGCCGGATGTTCATGCGGCGGAATTCTGGTGCTGCGGCCGATGCTGCGCGAGGAATGCCCGCCCGGAACCAGTGACCGCAACCAGCGCCGCCTTGCCCTGCACGTGGCGGCGCTCGATGAAGCCGCGCGCGTTGGCTTCCTCCCACACGGGCAGGCGCGGGCAGGACGTGCGCCATGCCTCCATGACTTCGGCGTACGCCCGCGGTTTCGGTCCGATCCACTCCAGCAGATCGAGTATCAGTGCGTCGACAGTATTCGTCATTCGGGACTCCCTTGCCGGATAAAGGGTAGCAGCGGCGCGGCGCGGCCGCAATAGTCCTGACCGGTCAGCGCAGGGGAAACCAGCGCGGAAGCATGGAGGCGAGCACGCCGTCCTTGAGGACCAGGTGATGGTACAGCGCCGCGAGCGCATGAAATCCCGCGAGCCAGAGGATCGCATCGCCGAGCCAGGTGTGAATGCGCGCGATCGTTGCGCCGAGCTCATGCGAGGTCCCGACCAGCGGTGAAATCTTCACGCCCGCGAGCAGCGTCAGCGGGTGGCCTTCGAGCCATGCGCCGCTGATGGCGCTGAACGGGAGCGCGAACAGCAGCAAATAGAGCGTCCATTGCACCGATTGCCCCGCGACCTCCATCCAGCGCGGAACTTGCGCGGGGGCCGGATGCGTGTCGAGCATGCGCCACAGTATGCGCATCAGCGCGAGCGCGAATATGCACAAGCCCAGCGTTTCGTGCAGCTGCCGGTCGAAATCGCGCGCCGCCGAGTACACGCGCTGCTCGGATCCGCCGGGGCCGTAGATGAACGCGATCAGTACCAGGATCGCCGTGGCCCAGTGGAAGAACTGGGCCACGCCGCCGTAGCGGGTGGAATCGCGTTGTTCCAATTCGTATTCCTTCATGCAGGTGAGAACTTGCCAGATCAGAGTACCGCCATTCCCGTTATTCCTCAATGGCGCGAAGCGGGGCCCTATGCGGCGGCGCTACTTGAAATCGGGCGGAATCAGGTCCAGGCGATCGGTGATGATGGCGTCCACGCCCCAGTCGAACAGCACGCGCACGATTTCCGGATCGTTGACCGTCCAGCACAGCAGCCAGTAGCCTGCGTCGCGCACCGCGCGCACCTGTTGCGGCAGCAGCATGCGGTAATCGCAGTGCAGCGAGACGCAGCCGAGCTCTTGCATCCATCGTTCCCAGTCCGCAGGGATGGCCTTGGTCAGCGCGCCGCGAGGCAGCTCGGGCACGGCCTGTTTCGCCGCTGCGAGCGCGGCCGGTTGGAACGAGCACAGCAGCGGCTGTACCGTCGCGCCGCGCCAGAGTTCGCGCGCGGCGAGCGCCGTCGCCGCGCCGGTTTCGGCTTCGAAGCCTGTGGCCGGCTTGATTTCTATATCGGCCCAGAGC
>JAKAIH010000470.1 GCA_021825225.1 Pseudomonadota bacterium | reverse complement strand
AGAACAGGGCGATGCCGATGCAGGAGTAGACGAACAGTTTCAGCGCCGCGGACAGCTCGATCAGCGCCAGGTGGCGCCCCGAATACTCCAGCACCATCGCCTCGTGGATCATGGTGAGTTCCAGATGCGTGGCCGGATTGTCCACCGGAATGCGCGCGTTTTCGGCAAGCGACACCATGGTGAAGGCGACCCCGGCGAAGGCGAGGCTGGGATAAATGACGAATTTGGCCTGCGCCAGGTGCTGCACGATGGTGGCGAGCGATGTCGAGTGGGAAATCAGCGAGGCGGTGAACAGCACCATCAACAGCGCCGGTTCGGCGAGGAAACCCACCATCATCTCGCGCCTGGCGCCGAGCGTGCCGAAGGCGGTGCCGATGTCCATGGCGGCGAGCGAGATGAACACGCGCGCCAGGGCGAATATGCCCACCAGCGCGATCGCGTCGGCAGCGGGCGAGAACGGCAGGTCGGTGCCCAGAATCGGCACGATGGCAGCGGCGAGGCACATGCAGGCGAACACGACGTAGGGTGTGGCGCGGAACAGCGGCGAGGCGCTGTGCGCGAGCACCGCCTCCTTGACGAACAGCTTGCGCAGCGTGCGGTAAGGCTGCAGGATGCCGGGGCCGCTCTTGTTCTGCATCCAGGCGCGGCACTGGTTGACCCAGCCCTGCAGCATCGGCGCGAGCAGCACCGCGAGCAGGATTTCGGTGAGTTGGGCGACGAGTCCGGACCAGGAAATCATCTGACGAACAAAAGCAGTATGAGCAGCGTGAGAAAGCTGTACATCAGATACACGGATATGCGGCCGCGCTGCAGCAGCGTCACCACCCGGGTGGCGGCCTCGGTGAGCCTCGCCAGCGGCAGATAGAGCCAGTACCAGAGATGGTCCTCGACGGTGACGCGGTAGCGCGGCGCGGCATCGAAGGGCGTCGGCAGTTCGCGCTGCATGCGGAAGAACGGCTCGAACACCTGGCGGATCGGCTGGCCGAAGCCTTCGGCGGTATCCTGCATGCGCGCGGTCTGCGCCGGGAAGCCGCAGTCCCAGGGCGGCGCGCGGCGCACGCGGCCGTGATAGAAATGCCGCACCGCGAGCCAGGTCGCGAGCCATACCGCGACAATCACGATCAGGAACAGCAGCGGCGCGTAGCTCGCGCGCGCCGGGCTGATCGGCGTGAGGAACATCCAGCCGGTGGCGCTCGCGCCCAGCGACCGGCCCAGCAGCTGGGCGCTGACGGCATCGATGAACCCGATCACCGACACCGGCGCCACGCCGAGGGCGAAACAGCCGGCCGCGAGCCAGATCAATCCCGCGCGTTCCAGCAGCCCCGCGTCGTGCGCTTCGGCGAGGCGCTCTTCGCGCGGCTGGCCGAGGAACACCACGCCGTAGAACTTGACCATGACGTAGCCCGCCAGGGCTGCGGCGAGCGCGACTGCAGCGGCCGCGACCGGGATCAGCATGTTCAGATAGGGATGCGGCAGGTTGGGCGTGAACAGGAAGGCCTGCAGCAGCAGCCATTCGGAGACGAAGCCGTTGAGCGGCGGCAGCCCGGCGATCGCCAACGTGCCCACCAGCGCGAGCCAGGCGACCCAGGGCATGCGATGGATCAGCCCGCCGAGCTTGCCCAGTGCGCGCTCGCGCGTGGCGTGCAGCACCGAGCCGGTGGCGAGGAACAGCAGGCTCTTGAAGTAGGCGTGGTTGATGCAGTGGTACAGCGTGGCGGTGAGTGCGAGCGCGGCCAGCGGGCGCATGCCGTAGGACTGGAAGATGACGGTGAGGCCGATGCCGACCAGGATGAAGCCGATGTTTTCTATCGAGGAATAGGCGAGCAGGCGCTTCATGTCGCTTTGCACCGCGGAAAACACCACGCCGTAGAGCGCGGTCGCCAGGCCCAGCACCAGGATCACCACGCCCCACCACCACACCTGGGTGTGCAGCAGGTCGAACAGCACGCGCAAGAGGCCGTAGATCGCGGTCTTCAGCATCACCGCGGACATCAGCGCCGACACCGGAGAAGGCGCCGCCGGGTGCGCCTCGGGCAGCCACACGTGCAGCGGCAGCATGCCCGCCTTGGCGCCGAAGCCGAACAGCGCCAGCACGAACGCGATCGTGGCCCAGAACGGCGCGAGCTGCGTCTGGCGCATGTTTTCGAAGGTGTAATCGCCGGTGCCGTGCAGCAGGCCGAAGCACAGCAGGATGCCGATGGCGCCGACGTGGGCGATCAGCAGGTAGAGAAAACCGGCGCGCCGGATTTCTTCCTTGCTATGGTCGCTGGTGACCAGAAAATAAGAGGACAGCGCCATGGTCTCCCAGAACACCATGAAGGCGTAGGCGTCGTCGGCGAGCAGCACCAGCGCCATGCTGGCGATGAACACGTGGTAGTACAGGCACTGCAGTCCGGGGGGCGTGCCTTCGCCGCGGCGAAAATAGCCTGCGGCGAATACCGAGACGCCAGCGGTCACGGCGCCCAGCAGCAGCAGGAAAAATGCGGACAGCGGGTCCAGGTGCAGGTGGAACGGCAGGTCGGGCAGACCCAGCGGCAGCACCAGCGATTGCGTCGCGCCGCCGAGCGCATCGAGCGCGGCCGCCGCCAGCGCCAGCGCGCCGAGCGCGCCGGCCGGAAACAGCAGCCGACTCACCAGATTCAGGTTGTGCGGGAAGAATACGCCCGCGAGTCCGAGCGCGAGCCACAGCAGGACCACGTCCAGGATCAGCGACAGGGCTGAGCCGGATCCGAGCATTACTTCACTTTCATGCCGGGCTGCGCGCCGCTGTCGGGCGCAAGCAGGTAGATGCCGGGCGCGTCGCCCGACGCGGCGAGGATCATGCCCTGCGACAGGCCGAACTTCATTTTGCGCGGGGCAAGATTGGCGACCATGACCGTCATGCGGCCCTCGAGGGCGGCCGGGTCGTAGGCCGACTTGATGCCGGCGAACACCGTGCGCTGCTCGGTGCCGATGTCGAGCGTGAGCTTCAAGAGCTTGTCCGCGCCTTCGACCTGCTCGGCTTTCACGATCTTCGCGATGCGCAGGTCGACCTTGGCGAAGTCGTCTATCGAGATCGTTG
>JAKAIH010000014.1:8560-14223 GCA_021825225.1 Pseudomonadota bacterium | reverse complement strand
TATCCTCGCCGGCCAGGCTGATTTCGGCCGCGATGCACAGCAGCGTGTTTCCGCCGCAATGCTCAAGAATGCCCTGCACCAGTTTCCCGTTGCGATAGGGCGTTTCGATGAAGATCTGCGTCTGCTTCAGCCGCCGCGATTGCTTTTCCAGTTCGCGCAGGGTTTTTCCGCGCTCGGCATCCGCCACGGGAAGGTAGCCGTGAAAGGCGAAGCTCTGTCCGTTCAGCCCCGAGGCCATGAGTGCGAGCAGTATGGAGGAGGGGCCGACCAGCGGCACCACCCTGATGGCGCGCCGCTGCGCATACAGCACCAGCTTGGCGCCGGGATCGGCGACGCCCGGACAGCCGGCTTCGGACATCACACCCAGGTCGTGTCCGGCGTGCAGCGGCGCCGCGAGGCCGGCAATGGCCGCATCCGGGGTATGCTCGTCCAGGGTGGCGATGTGCAATTCCTGCAGCGGTTTCGCCGTACCTGTTTGCTTCAGATAGGCGCGCGCGGTTTTGGGATTCTCGGCAACGAAGTACTCGAGCGTGCGCACGCGCTGCTGCACGTCCTGCGGTATGACCGCTGAAAGCGCACTCTCGCCCAGCGTGGTCGGAATGAGATACAGTGTGCCGGTACCCATGATGGCGGCGCCGTCTAGATTACGTTCACGCCCTGCGCTGCCAGCATTTCGGTAAGCGCGATCAGGGGCAGTCCGATCAGGGCGTTGGGATCGTCGCCACGCATTTCGGCGATCAATGCGATGCCCAGACCTTCGCAGCGGGCGCTGCCGGCGCAGTCGTAGGGCTGCTCGCGTTGCAGATAACGCTCGATCTGGGCGTCGCTGTAATCGCGAAAGCGCACGCAAAAGGGCACCACCCGCGTCTGCGTGCGTCCGCTGGCGGCGTCATGCAGGCATAGTGCCGTGTGGAACACGACTTCCTTGCCGCGCATCGCCCTGAGCTGGCGCAGTGCGTTGGCGTGATTCCCGGGCTTGCCCAGGTGCACGCCCTCGAGTACTGCGACCTGGTCGGAACCGATGATCACGGCCCGGGGAAAGCGTGCCGCAACCGCCCGTGCCTTGGCTTCGGCCAGGCGCCGCGCGGTGTCATGCGGCGCTTCATCCGGCAGAGCGGTTTCGTCCACCTGCGGCGAGGCGACTTCGAACGGGAGCCCCAGCCGGGCAAGCAATTCACGCCGGTACTTCGAGGTCGAGGCCAGAACGATTTGAGCTGTAGCGGTATTCATAAGGGAGCGCATTTAACCACGTATTTGGACCCAGGGCGGCGGAAGTATGGCGCTAACGGCAGCGCTGGGCGACCGCCGCCTCGAGTTGCGCGACCGAGGCCTGGCGTTCCTCGTCGCTTTCGTAGACGCGTTCGCCTTTTTCGTTCAGCCGGTACAAGCGCCGCGCCGTCTTCATCTGCGCCAGGTGATCGCGCGCCTGGTTGCATGCCTGGAGATTCGCCGCCTCCTGTTGTTTTTGCTTGGCCTCCGCCTGCTCGGCTTCGATGCGCCGGCCGCGGAATTCCAGGTCCTTTTCCTTCCAGTCCGGGCGGGATGCTTTACCGGGCGCCGGAGCAGGGTTGGCGAGGCGCTGTCCCACCTCCTGCGCTTTCCTGCCCTGAGGTGGACGCTCGCCATAATGGGTCGTACCCTTTTCGTCCACCCATTTGTAGACTTGGGCGTGCGCGCAAGCGAGCCAGGCCCACAGCAGACAAAGCTTCAGCAAGGTGTTGAAAATTTTGTTTTTCCTTTGACAGTAGGGGGCAAAAATAATATCATGCGCGCCTATGTTGCAACCGGCGGCCATCGACGGCCTGGCGTTTGCCCGTACTGCAGGAGTGCTCAAGGGGCGGCTAGGCTTGGATTCCATGCCGCGGCTCGTCCAATCCGGCTGTTCGGATTTGGTCCTCGACTTCGTGCTGACGGGCCAAATCAACGAGCGGGGCAAGCCCGAACTCAGGCTTGAGGTGAACGCGGGCGTGCGCCTCGAGTGCCAGCGCTGTCTCGGCGGGGTGGAATATCCGCTGCGGTTTGAGGTGCTGCTGGAACTCGCTGCCAGCGAAGCTGAGATGCTGGCGGCGGACGACGACGTGGATCGCGTGCTGGCCGGCCGCGACATGAACGTCGCGGTTTTGGTGGAAGATGAGCTTATATTGGCCTTGCCCATGGTGCCCAGGCATGAGCAATGCCAGGCAGCAGCAGGAGCGAAAGGGGGCGCTGAGCCCTCGGCTTTTCAGGCGCTCGCCGCGCTGAAAAAATTGAACAAGTAAGGAGTATTGACATGGCAGTTCAACAGAACAAGAAGTCGCCCTCGAAGCGCGGTATGCATCGCGCACACGATTTTCTGACCAATCCCCCCCTGGCGGTGGAACCGACCACCGGCGAAGTGCATATGCGCCACCATATCAGCCCCAGCGGCTATTATCGTGGCAAGAAAATCGTCAAGTCCAAAGGCGAATAAGCGCGCCAGGCGCAGCGTGAACGGCTAGTGCGCCCGCTCCCCCGGCAGCAAGCCGGGGCGATGGCCGCGCTGACTGCCGCGAACAACTAAATGGATACTACGGTAGCCATCGATTGCATGGGAGGCGATCACGGCCCCGGCGTGACCGTTCCCGCCGCGCTCAATTTTCAGAAATCCCATCCGCAAAGCAAGCTGATTCTGGTCGGCCTGCAGCCGGTGATCGAAGCCGAGTTGCGCGCGCACCACGCCGCGCCGGGACCGCAGCTGCGCCTGCACCACGCAACGCAGACGGTTGGAATGGACGAGGCGCCCGCCCTGGCGCTGCGCGGGAAGAAGGATTCTTCCATGCGCGTTGCCATCGATCTGGTCAAGAGCGGCGAGGCCCACGCATGCGTCAGCGCCGGCAATACCGGCGCGCTGATGGCGATTTCGCGCTTCGTGCTCAAAACCCTGCCCGGAATAGACCGTCCCGCGATCGCCGGCATCATGCCGACCATGAAGGGCGAGGTGTATGTGCTCGACCTCGGCGCCAACGTCAATTGCACGCCGGAGCATCTGCTGCAGTTTGCCATCATGGGGGCCATGCTGGTGTCGGCCATGCAGCACAAGGATCGTCCCAGCATCGGTTTGCTCAACATCGGCGAAGAGGCGATCAAGGGCAACGACGTGGTCAAACAGACGGCGGAATTGCTGCGCGCGAGCGGCCTCAATTTCTACGGCAACGTCGAAGGCGACGACATTTTCAAGGGGACCACCGAAGTGGTGGTATGCGACGGTTTCGTCGGCAATATCGCGCTTAAGTCGGCCGAGGGCGCGGCCAAGATGCTGCGCACTTTCCTCACCGATGAATTCAAACGCAACTGGTTCACTTATTTGTGCGGCATGCTGGCCGCGCCCGTTCTTTCCGCGTTCAAGCGCCGGATGGACCCGGCGCGCTACAACGGCGCCAGCCTGCTCGGGCTGAAAGGAATAGTGGTGAAAAGCCACGGATCGGCCGACAGTTTCGGCTTCGAGAAGGCGATCGAGCGGGCATTCGACGAAGTGCGCGAGGGTGTGCTGCAGCGCATTTCCCAACGTCTGGCGGCAGCCGGACATTACAAGGCGGAAGCGGTGTGATCTATTCCAGAATCATAGGCAGCGGCAGCTATCTGCCGCGCAATGTCGTGACCAACGACGATCTGGCGCGGCGCATGGATACTTCGGACGAGTGGATCCGCTCGCGTACCGGCATCCGCCAGCGGCATATCGCGGAAGAGGGGGAAACTTCGAGCGCGCTCGCGCTGGAGGCGAGCAAGGCCGCCATCGCCAGTGCGGGCATATCCGCGCAGGACATCGACCTCATCATTCTGGCCACCTCGACGCCGGACTATATTTTCCCGAGCACCGCCTGCCTGCTGCAGGCCAAGCTCGGCATCAAGGGTTGCCCGGCGTTCGACCTGCAGGCGGTATGCAGCGGCTTCATCTATGCCTTGGCTACGGCCGACCTGTACATCCGCTCGGGCCAGCACCGCTGCGCGCTGGTGGTGGGTGCGGAAGTGTTTTCGCACATCCTCGACTGGAACGACCGCGGCACTTGCGTGCTGTTCGGCGACGGCGCCGGGGCGGTGGTGCTCAAGGCGGACGAGAAACCCGGCATCATGGCGAGTGCGCTGCACGCCGATGGCAGCCATGTCGGCATTCTGTCGGTTCCCGGCAGCATCAGCGGCGGCAAGGTGACCGGCGACCCGTTCCTGCGCATGGACGGCCCGGCAGTATTCAAGTTTGCCGTGCGCGTGCTGGACGAGGTGGCGCGCGAAACCCTGGCGAAATGCGGGCAGCGGGTCGAAGATGTCGATTGGCTGATTCCGCATCAGGCGAATCTGCGCATCCTCGAATCGACGGCGAAGCGCCTGGGTCTGCCGCCGGAAAAGCTGATCGTCACCGTGGACCGGCACGGCAACACTTCGGCCGCTTCGGTGCCGCTGGCGCTCGATCTGGCGATACGCGACGGGCGCATCAGGACCGGGCAGAAGGTCATGCTGCAGGGCGTCGGCGGCGGCTTCACCTGGGGCGCTGTCCTGGTGCAGATGTAATTGTCGCAAGGGCGCGCTGCCTCAATCCGCAATCGGACATTACTATGGTGTGGAAGCTATGAAACTCGCAATGGTATTTCCCGGGCAGGGTTCGCAGTCGGTGGGCATGATGCAGGCCTACGGCGATATCGCCGCGGTGCGCGAAGTGCTGGCCGAAGCCTCCGACGCGCTGGGCCAGGATCTGGGCAAGCTGATGGCCGACGGTCCGGCCGAGCAGCTGAATCAGACGGTCAACACACAGCCGGTCATGCTCACGGCCGGCTATGCCGCCTATCGCGCCTGGATCAGTCTCGGCGGTGCCGAGCCGGCGATGGTGGCGGGACACAGCCTGGGTGAGTACACCGCGCTGGTGGCGGCGGGCGTGCTGTCGTTTCGCGACGCCCTGCCGCTGGTGCGTTTTCGCGCCCAGGCGATGCAGGAAGCCGTGCCGCAGGGGCAGGGCGCGATGGCCGCGATTCTGGGACTGGATGAAGACGGCGCGCGCGCCGCCTGCGCCGAGGCGGCGCAGGGCGAGGTGGTGCAGGCGGTCAATTTCAATTCGCCCGGACAGGTGGTGATCGCAGGCCATGCCGCGGCGGTCAAGCGCGCCTGCGACGCAGCCAAGGCCAGGGGCGCCAAGCGTGCGCTGCCGCTGCCGGTGAGCGCGCCTTTCCATTCGGCGCTGATGCAGCCCGCCGCCGAGCGCCTGCGGCAATACATGCAGGGCATCGTGTTCAACGCCCCGCGCATGCCGGTAATCAACAATGTCGATGTGGCAAGCTACGACGATCCGGCGCGCGTCAAGGATGCGCTGGTGCGCCAGGCTTACAATCCGGTGCGCTGGGTGGAGGTCATCCAGTCGTTCGCGGCGCAGGGGATCACGCATGTCGCCGAATGCGGCCCGGGCAAGGTGCTGGCGGGCATGAGCAAGCGCATCGATTCCAGGCTGGAATCACTGGCGCTGTCGGACCAGGCGAGCATCGAGCGGGGCGTCGCCCTGTCGAAGGAGGTGTGATGATGCTGCAAGGACAAATTGCATTGGTTAGCGGCGCCACGCGCGGCATCGGCAGGGCGATCGCACTGGGTTTGGGCGCGCAGGGCGCGAAAGTGATCGGCACCTCGACTTCCGCGGGCGGCGCTCAGGCGATAAGCGATTATCTGGC
>JAKAIH010000014.1:0-8550 GCA_021825225.1 Pseudomonadota bacterium | reverse complement strand
CGATCGACGCCCTGGTGACGCAGATCGAGAAGGAATTCGGCGCGGTCGGCATCCTGGTCAACAATGCGGGCATCACCCAGGACAACCTGGCCATGCGCATGAAGGAGGCCGAATGGGATGCGGTGATCGACACCGATCTGAAATCGGTATTCCGCCTGTCGCGCGCGGTGCTGCGCGGCATGATGAAGGCGCGGGCGGGGCGCATTATCAACATCACCTCGGTAGTGGGCAGCTCGGGCAATCCAGGGCAGATCAACTACGCTGCGGCCAAGGCGGGCATCGCCGGCATGGCGCGCTCGCTGGCCCAGGAGATCGCCAGCCGCAACATTACCGTGAATTGCGTTGCGCCGGGCTTCATCGACACCGACATGACGCGCGCGCTGAACGAGCAGCAGCGCGCGGCGATACTGGGCCGGATCCCGCTCGCGCGTCTGGGCACAGCTGAGGACGTCGCTGCGGCCGTGGCGTTTCTGGCATCGCCGCAGGCGGGCTACATAACGGGCGCGACGCTGCATGTAAATGGCGGCATGTACATGGCGTGAACACACCGAATATTCAAACGCCGGGCGGTGAATTTTGGTAAAATGCGCGACTGTTTTCGATGCAAAAACGAGGGAAGGAGAATTAAATGGAAAATGTTGAACAGCGTGTGAAGAAGATCGTCGCCGAGCAGCTGGGCGTAAACGAGGCGGAAATAAAGAACGAATCCTCCTTCATCGATGACCTGGGTGCTGATTCGCTGGATACCGTGGAACTGGTCATGGCTCTGGAAGAAGAATTCGAGACCGAGATCCCGGACGAAGACGCCGAAAAGATCACCACCGTCCAGCAGGCGATCGACTACGTAAACAGCCACGCCAAGAAGGCCTGATTTCAAGCGCTCAGCGCGCCTTTCGCCGGAGGAATTTTGTCCCGCCGCAGAGTCGTCATTACCGGGTTGGGCATCATTTCCCCGGTAGGTAATACCATAGCCGAAGCCTGGGCCGCCATCCTCGGCGGCCAATCGGGCATCACCAAAATCACCCGCTTCGATGCCTCGCGCCTTTCCTGCCAGGTCGCAGGGGAGGTGAAGGGTTTCGATATCGCCCCCTATCTGGAGCGCAAGGAAGCGCGCCATATGGACACCTTCATCCATTACGGCATGGCGGCGGGCATACAGGCGATCCGGGACAGCGGGCTCGAGGTCACGCCGGAGAACGCCGAGCGCATCGGCGTGAACATCGGCTCCGGCATCGGCGGGCTGCCGATGATAGAGCAGACCCAGCGCGAACTGCTCGCCGGCGGGCCGCGCAAAATCTCGCCGTTTTTCATCCCCAGCACCATCATCAACATGATTTCGGGGAACCTGTCGATCAAATACGGTCTGAAAGGGCCGAATCTCGCGATGGTGACTGCGTGCACCACGGCGACGCACTGTATCGGCGAATCCGGGCGGCTGATCGAATACGGCGATTGCGACGTGATGGTCGCCGGCGGCGCCGAAGCCGTGGTCACGGAACTCGCCATGGGCGGCTTCGCCCAGGCGCGCGCGCTGTCGACGCGCAACGACGATCCGGCCACGGCGAGCCGTCCCTGGGACCGCGACCGCGATGGATTCGTCCTGGGCGAGGGCGCGGGCGTGCTGGTACTCGAGGAGTATGAGCACGCGAAGGCGCGCGAGGCCAGGATTTACGCCGAGCTCACCGGATACGGCATGAGCGGCGATGCGTACCACATGACGGCGCCGCGCGAGGACGGCGACGGTGCAGCGCGCTGCATGAACAGCGCGCTGCGCAATGCGCGCCTGAACGCCGACCAGGTCGATTACATCAATGCCCATGGCACCTCGACGCCGCTGGGCGACATTGCGGAAACCACCGCAGTAAAGCGCAGCCTGGGGGCGCACGCGAAGAAAGTCGCGGTCAGTTCGACCAAATCCATGACCGGACACCTGCTGGGCGCCGCAGGCGGCGTGGAGGCAGTGTTTTCGGCGCTGGCCGTACACCATCAGATTGCGCCGCCCACGATCAACCTGGTCAACCAGGACCCGCAATGCGATCTGGATTATGTGCCGAACGCACCACGGCAGATGAAGATCAATGTGGCGCTGTCGAATTCCTTCGGCTTCGGCGGCACCAACGGCACGTTGGTGTTCGGCCGGGTTTGAGCCAGACTTTAAGCGTTTCCCTAAGACCCTCCCGCGTACTCGCACTGGCTTTGACGGTCGTGGCTGGGGCGGCGCTCGCCTGCGCCTGGATCAGCCTGCCCGGACTGGCTTTCGCGCCACTCGCGACTGGCATAGTGCTCGCATGGGTCTGGCATTGCGCGCAGGCGCTGCAGCGGAGCGGATCCGCCATGCGCGCGCTGGAACTGAAGGCTGAAGGCGCAGTCCGCTGGCAGGATGGCTCGGGCGAGTGGCGGGATGCCGAAATTCTGTCCGGCAGTTACGTATCGGGCTGGTTGCTGGTGCTGATTTTGCGCGGGGGCGGACGGCGCCGCTCCCTGGTGCTGCTGCCGGACGCTGCGGCGGCCGACGATCTGCGCCGGCTACGCGTTTGGCTGCGCTGGCGCCTGGGGCGGGGATGAACTTAATACGCGGGCAGAGGTCGAAAACAAGTCATCCTACGCGCGCGAGGTAAGGATTGAAATTCCCCGGCAGCAGTGCGACGCCGATTGAAATGCTCGAGTTGGACTTCCTCCCGGGCGCCGCATTCCCGCGGGTGTCCGGACAGTTGGGGTATACTGAAAATCGCCTTGGCGGAACAAACGAAAAACAGCCTGAGGGCTTCGGGGAAGGGCGGCGCATGAGTGAGCGCGACATTGACCAGCAACTGGTCGAGCGTGCGCAACGGGGCGACAAGCATGCATTCGAACTGCTGGTCAGCAAGTACCAGCGCAAGCTCGGACGCCTGTTGTCGCGTTTCATTCGCGATGCGGGCGAAGTCGAGGATGTGACGCAGGAAGCGTTCGTCAAGGCCTACCGGGCATTGCCCTCGTTCCGCGGCGACAGCGCCTTCTACACCTGGCTGTACCGCATAGGCATCAACACCGCCAAGAACTACCTGGCTTCGATGGGGCGGCGCGCGCCCACCACCACCAACCACGACTCGGAAGAGGCAGAAGCATTCGAAGACGGCGATCAGCTGCGCGACCTCAATACGCCGGAAAATCTGCTGATGAGCAAGCAGATTGCGCAAACTGTGAACCAAAGCATGGATCGGCTGCCTGAGGAACTGAAGGCGGCGATCATGCTGCGCGAGATCGAAGGCATGAGCTACGAGGATATCGCCAAGATCATGGACTGCCCGATCGGCACAGTGCGCTCGCGCATTTTCCGCGCACGCGAGGCGATCGCCGAGCAGTTGCGGCCGCTGCTGGACATATCTAAGGACAAGAGATGGTGACGCCATGAAAGAGACTTTGTCTGCGTGGATGGACGGCGAGTTGAGCGCACAGCACACCAGCACGCTGCTGCCGCAACTCAAGCGCGATGCGCAGTTGCGCCGGGATTGGGACTGCTATCACCTGATTGGAGATGCCTTGCGCGGTGTGCATGGTGAGGATTTGTGCGGTGCGATCTGCGCCCGGCTGGAGGTCGAGGCCACGGTGCTTGCGCCGCAGCGCCGCAGCAAGGCGGAAAAACTGCGCTGGGCTGCCTTGTCTCTGGCGGCGGGCGTGGCCGCAGTGGCGTTTGTCGGCTGGATCGCGCTGTCCGGGACGCAGCAGGATGCGGTGCAGGTTGCCGCCGTTGCGGCGCCCCCGGCGCAGCAAGCGGTGGTGCAGCAGGTAGCGGTGCCGGCGGGCGCGGGCGCGGCGGACTATCTGCTCGCGCATCAGCGTTATTCCCCGAGCAACGCGATGCAGGGCGTCGCGTCCTATGTGCGCACCGTAGCCGAAGAGCGGAGCAGCGCGCGCCGATGAGACTCCTGGCCATGCTGCTGCTCGCGCTGTCGGTGCAGACGGCACGGGCCGACGGCGACGCGCTGTCGTGGCTGCAGCGCATTCACGCGGCATCGCAGAAACTCAGCTACACCGGAACTTTCGTCTACCGCAGCGGGGACCAGGCCGAGACTTCGCGCATCGTCCACATTGCGGGCCGGCACGGGCCGCACGAAAAGCTGGAGACGCTCGATGGCCGTCCGCGCGAAATCGTGCGCAGCGGCGACGAAGTCAAATGCTACCTGCCGGACAGCAAGACGATAAAAATCGACAAACAGACGGATCACAAGGTGTTTCCCGCTTTGCTGCCGGAGAATCTGCAGGATATCGGCGAGCACTATGAGGTCAGCACCGGTGCGATAGAGCGCGTCGCCGGCCATGACTGCCAGGCGATCGTGCTTCAGCCCAAGGACAAGCTGCGCTACGGGCGCAAATTATGGGCTGACATGAAAACCGGCATGTTGCTCAAATCCCAGACCGTGAACGACAAGGGCGAGCCGATCGAGCAATTCGCATTCACCGAAATCCACATCGGCGGCAAGATCGGCTATGGCCAGCTCAAACCGACATTCCTGGCCCAGTCGCGCACCTGGCATATAGAGAATTCCGGCGCCGTGGCGGCCAGCCTGGCCGCATCCGGCTGGAGCATAAGCCCGGATCTGCCAGGCTTCAGGAAAGTGACCGAGATGAGGCGCACCCAAGGCGGCTCCAATGAAGTCGGACACGTAGTCTATTCGGACGGCCTGGCCGCGGTATCGGTGTTCATCGAACCCTTGAGCAACAAGACCTCGCTGCCGCCGCCCGGCCTGTCGCACCAGGGGGCGATCAACATATACAGCAGGCAGATAGCCGATCATCTGGTGACCGTGGTAGGGGAGACACCCGCCGAGAGCGTAAAAAAAATGGCGGATTCGGTGGAATATCATAAGCCCTGATCGATGGTCTGCGGCTTGCGCAGACCGGTGACAAGGCTTTTCTGTAGTACTTTGTAAAACGCAATAAGGGGACGTAACGATGCGTAAGACACTGCTCCTGTGGCTGGCGCTGCTGCTGCCGCTCAGCGCCTATGCCCAGGCGCGCGATTTGCCCGACTTCACCGAGCTGGTGGAAAAACAGGGACCGGCCGTGGTCAACATCAGCACGGCCCAGACCGTGCGCGCACACCCGCAGCTGCCGCAAATGCCGAATCTGGACGAGGACGATCCGTTCTTCGAGTTCTTCCGCCGCTTCATGCCGCCGAATCAGGGGGAGTCGCCGCACGAATTTTCGACCCGCTCGCTGGGGTCGGGCTTCATCATCAGCGCCGACGGCTACATCCTCACCAATGCACATGTCGTCGACGGCGCCGACGAAATCACGGTGCGCCTCACCGACAAACGCGAATTCAAGGCCAAGGTCATCGGCGCCGACAAGCGTACCGACGTGGCGCTGATCAGGATCGACGCGACCGGCCTGCCGGTGGTCAAATTCGGCGATCCGAACAAGCTCAAAGTGGGCGAATGGGTGCTGGCGATCGGCTCGCCATTCGGATTCGACAACACCGTCACCGCCGGCATAGTCAGCGGCAAGGCGCGCACGCTGCCGCAGGAAAATCTGGTGCCTTTCATTCAGACCGACGCCGCAGTCAACCCGGGCAATTCGGGCGGCCCGCTGTTCAATCTGCGCGGCGAAGTGGTCGGCATCAACTCGCAGATCTACAGCCGCACCGGCGGCTACATGGGGCTGTCGTTCGCCATACCCATCGATATCGCTCTGGACGTGCAGAACCAGCTGCGCAGCAGCGGGCACGTCAGCCGCGGGCGCATCGGCGTGGTGATCCAGGAGGTGACCAAGGAACTGGCCGACTCCTTCGGACTGCCCAAACCCCAGGGCGCGCTGGTCAATGCGGTGGAGAAGGGCGGCCCGGCCGAGAAGGCAGGCGTGGAAGTGAGCGACATCATCCTCAAGTTCAACGGCAAGAGCGTCCCGAATTCGAGCGAACTGCCGCGCATCGTCGGCGCTACCCGACCGGGGAGCAAGGTCGGCATGCAGGTGTGGCGCAAGGGCACGACCAAGGATCTGACGGTGACGGTGGCCGAGATACCCGCGGACAAGCTTGCGGCCGGCGAGGGCAAGCGCGCCAAGCCCGTGGAGGCCGCTGCCAACCGTCTCGGGCTGGTGCTGTCGGATCTGTCCGATGAGCGGCGCAGGGAACTGAAGCTCGCAAACGGTGTGCTCGTAGACGACGTGCGCGGCCAGCCGCGCGCGGATATCCGCAAAGGCGACATCATCCTGGCGCTGATCCACAAGGGCATGAACACCGAGGCCAAGAGCGTGGCGCAATTCAACCAGGCGCTGAACGCCATAGACAAGTCGGTCACCATCACCTTGCACGTGCGCCGCGGCGAAAACCAGAGTTTCGTCACCGTCAAAGGGCAGAATGACAAATGAACGCGCGGCCGTGAAGGGATCCGCGGATGCGGCGCCGCCGCAGTTTACGCTTTATGGCCGCAATTACTGCCATCTGTGCGACGAAATGCTGGCCGCGCTGGCGCCGTTGCGCGAGCAATTTGGCTTCGCCGTGGACGTGGTCGATGTCGATAGCGACGCGATCCTGGAGGCACGCTTCGGCAGCCTGGTGCCGGTGCTGGCGCATGCCGGCACCGAACTGTGCCACTATCATCTCGATGCGGCTAAAGTCCGTGCTTATCTGGCCAAAATCCGTTAAAATACCGAATGTTATTCTTCAAAGGGTGCCATGCAGGCACCCTTTTTCATGATGCAGCACATCCGCAATTTTTCCATCATCGCCCATATCGATCACGGCAAGTCGACGCTGGCCGACCGTTTCATCCAGATGTGCGGCGGGCTGTCCGAGCGCGAGATGGAGGAGCAGGTGCTCGATTCCATGGACCTGGAACGCGAGCGCGGCATCACCATCAAGGCGCAGACAGCGGCCTTGCAGTACAAGGCGCGCGACGGCCAGGTCTATAAGCTGAACCTGATCGACACCCCCGGGCACGTGGATTTTTCATACGAGGTGTCGCGTTCGCTCGCCGCTTGCGAGGGTGCGGTGCTGGTGGTCGACGCGTCGCAGGGAGTGGAGGCGCAAACGGTGGCCAATTGCTACACCGCGATCGAGCAGGGCGTCGAAGTGGTGCCGGTGCTGAACAAGATCGACCTGCCTTCGGCCAATCCGGAAGGGGCAATACGCGAAATCGAGGATGTGATCGGCATCGACGCCAAGGACGCGCTGCGCGTCAGCGCCAAGACCGGCGAGGGCGTGCAGGACATACTCGAAGCGGTCATCGCGCGCATCCCTGCGCCAACAGGCGATCCCGAGGCGCCGCTGAAGGCGCTGATCATCGATTCCTGGTTCGACAATTATGTCGGCGTGGTGATGCTGGTGCGCGTGATGGACGGTACCTTGCGCCCCAAGGACAAGATCCTGCTGATGTCTTCGCATACCGTGCACCTGTGCGAGCAGGTCGGCGTGTTCACGCCCAAGTCGCAGGCACGCCAGAGCCTGTCCGCAGGCGAGGTGGGGTTCATCATCTCCGGCATCAAGGAACTGGAGGCCGCCAAGGTCGGGGACACGGTCACGCTGGCCGAGCGCCCGGCGGCGGCGCCGCTGCCCGGATTCAAGGTGATCAAGCCGCAGGTGTTCGCCGGCCTGTATCCGGTCGAGGCCAACCAGTACGACGGATTGCGCGACGCGCTGAACAAGCTCAAGCTCAACGACGCCTCGCTGCAGTACGAGCCCGAGGTGTCGCAGGCGCTGGGTTTCGGTTTTCGTTGCGGCTTTCTTGGCCTCTTGCACATGGACATCGTGCAGGAGCGCCTCGAGCGCGAATACGACCAGAATCTGATCACGACGGCGCCGACGGTGGTGTACGAGGTGCTGCTGCGCGACGGCACGCTGGAGCGGGTGGAGAATCCGGCGAAGATGCCCGACCTCTCCAGGATCGAGGAGATCCGCGAGCCCATCATCACCACCACCATTTTCGTGCCGCAGGAACACGTCGGCGCGATCATGACCCTGTGCACGCAGAAGCGCGGCACGCAGAAGAACATGCAGTACACCGGCCGCCACGTGATGCTGACCTACGAGCTGCCGCTGTCCGAAGTGGTGATGGATTTCTTCGACAAGCTCAAGTCGGCGAGCCGCGGCTACGCTTCGCTTGACTACGAATTCAAGGAATACCGCGCCTCCGATGTGGTCAAACTCGATATCCTCATCAACGGCGAGCGCGTGGACGCGCTGTCGCTGATGGTACATCGCGACAGCAGCCGCTATCGCGGGCGCGAGCTGGTTTCGCGCATGCGCACGCTGATACCGCGGCAGATGTTCGACGTGGCGGTGCAGGCGGCGATCGGCGCCAATATCATTGCGCGCGAAACGGTCAAGGCGCTGCGCAAGAACGTGCTCGCCAAATGCTATGGCGGCGACATTACGCGCAAGAAGAAGCTGCTGGAGAAACAGAAGGCCGGCAAGAAGCGTATGAAGCAGGTGGGCAACGTGGAAATTCCGCAGGAGGCCTTCCTCGCGATCCTGCAGGTCGACTAAGAAGCCGTTGCATGATTGCTGCAAATGTAATGAGGTCTAAGAGTCCATAGACTGATGAGGGGATACATCCCCTCATACGCCCCCAA
>JAKAIH010000469.1 GCA_021825225.1 Pseudomonadota bacterium | reverse complement strand
CTGGTGCTGGGCGGCGGCTACGCGCGCCCGTTCGAGGCGGCCGACCTCTACCGCGAGGGCTACGCGCCCAGGATCTACGTCAGCGCGCCCTTGCGCGAAGATCAGTATCGCCTGCTGGACGAGGCGGGCATCCCGTTTCCGCGCGAGGAAGACGTGGTGCGCGCGGTTCTGCTGAAAAAAGGCGTGCCCGCCAGCGCGATCGCGCTCCTCGGCAAGGACCTGATCAGCACCGCGGAGGAGGCGCAGGCCGCGCGCGCACTGTTTGCAAAGAGTGCGCCGCGGCTGCTGATCGTGACCTCGCCTTACCATCTGCGCCGCGCGCGGATCATTTTCACCGATGCCCTGCCCGCGGCCGACATCCGCATGATCGCGACCGGCTACGAGCCCTTCCCGGAGGCCTGGTGGAAAAGCCAGAGCGCCGCGCGCAACGTGCTGCTGGAGCTGGCCAAGACCGCCTATTACGAACTCGGCGGCCGCTTCTAGCGAATTGGCAGGCTTCGGCACCCTGTTAGGGCGCCAGCACGCGCTCGACGAACTCGAGCCGGTCCTGGCCCCAGAAAATCTCGCCGTCGATGACATAGCTGGGTGCGCCGAACACATTGCGCGCCACTGCCTCCTCGGTATAGCCCGCGTATTCCGCCTTCACGGCGTCCGATTGCGCCGCGGCCGCAAGCGCGGCGCCATCCATGCCCTGCTCCGCGCAAATCGCGGCCAGGGTTTCGGCATCGGCGATGTTGCGCTCCTCGGCCCAGCAGGCACGCAGCAGCGCGCCTGCGAGGCGCATCGCCGCAGCGCTGCCTCCGGCGCGCCCTGCCGCGACGATGAATTGCGCCGCGAGATCGGCCGGCGCGGGGAAGAATTTGGGCTGCAGGTTCAGCGGCAGCCTGAGGTGATCGCGAAAGCGCTTGAGTTCCACCATGCGATACGCCTGGCGCTGCGGCGCGCGCCTTGCCAGCGGCAGGCCGCCGGACACCGGAAACACCTTGCCGAAATCGACCGGCTTCACCCTGACCGCGGCGCCGTGCCGCTGCGCCATGTCGGCGAAACGCGCGTGGCCCAGATAGGTCCAGGGAGAGATCGGCGAAAAATAATAGTCCACGGTCTTGCTCATCCCGCCTCCTTTTTGAATGACCCGCCATGCTAATCGAAATGCACGCGCCGGCGCGCATGCACCGCCTTGATCGCTCCCGCGGCCAAGCGCCGCGGCGCAGTTCAGCCGGCGGCAGGCGCCGCTTCTTCCGCAGAAAAATCGAGCTCCACCTTGGCGCCGTTCGGATCGTGGCAGAACAATTGCCAGGGTCCATTCCCGGCCTGGCGGCGCAGCACATAGTCGATGCGGTGTTCCTTCAGGCGCGCGACCATGCCTTGCAGGTCGCTGGCGCTGAATGCCATGTGGTCGAGCACGCCCGCGGGCGGATCGGGCAACGGCCGCCCGGCGATGATATGCAGCACGGCCTGACCGCCCACGTAGAGCCAGGCTCCGGGAAAATCGAACGGCGGGCGCGGGCCATCGGCGAGGCCGAGCAGTCCGATATAGAACGCCTTGGTCGCAGCCAGGTCGCGCGCCAGCACCGTAAAGTGGTTCATTGCCTGGATAGTCATCGCCGCCCCTTCCGCATGATCCGCGCCGCCACGATAGGAATTTGCCGGGCAACTGTCAATTCGGGAAACGCCTCTCCCGCCTGCCGGATCAACGGCGGGCGCACATCGCGGGGCGCGTGCGCAAGCCGTGCCGGCTGGTGCATACTGGCGCCTCAGACCGATCCGGAGATTGCATATGAACCAAGCCATACTGAAAACCACCATCGTCGGCAGCCTGCCCAAACCCGCCTGGCTGGCTACGCCCAAACAATTGTGGGCGCCCTGGCTGCTGCAAGGCGATGCCCTGGCCGAAGGCCTGCAGGACGCGGTGCGCCTGGTGCTGCGCGAGCAGGAGTCGGCAGGCATAGACATCGTCGGCGACGGCGAGCAGACGCGCCGGCATTTCGTCACCACCCTGATCGAGAACCTCGAGGGTGTGGATTTCCAGCACAAAAAAACGGTGCGCATCCGCAACCGCTACGACGCCGACGTGCCCATGGTGGTCGGCCCGGTGTCGCGCCCGAAGTCCATATTCGCCGAGCATGCGCGTTTCCTGCGCGCCGAGACCGACCGGCCGGTGAAATACACCCTGCCCGGCCCGATGACCATGGTGGATACGCTCTACGACGGCTACTACCGCAGCCGCGAGAAACTCGCGCGCGAGTTCGCCAAGATCCTGAATGCCGAGGCGCGCGAGCTCGAGGCGCTGGGCATCGACGTGATCCAGTTCGACGAGCCGGCGTTCAACGTGTTCATGGACGAGGTGCGCGACTGGGGCATAGAGACGCTGGAGACCGCAGCGGCCGGGCTCAAGTGCAAGACCGCGGTGCACATCTGCTACGGCTACGGCATCAAGGCAAACAACGACTGGAAGAAGACCCTGGGCTCGGAATGGCGCCAGTACGAATCCACGTTTCCGCTGCTGGCGAAATCGAAAATCGATCAGGTGTCGCTGGAATGCGCAAATTCCAGAGTGCCGCTGGAACTGATCTCCCTGCTCAAGGGCAAGGACATCATGGTCGGCGCGATCGACGTCGCGAGCGAGGAAGTCGAGACGCCGGAGAAGGTGGCGCAGATCGTGCGCGCGGCGCTGAAGTACGTCGCGCCGGAGAAGCTCTATCCCTGCACCAACTGCGGCATGGTGCCGCTGCCGCGCGCAGTGGCCCAAGGCAAGTTGAGAGCCCTGACCGCAGGCGCGGCGATCGTGCGCAAGGAACTGAAAGCCGGCTGACGCGCTGCCCGCCAGCGGCTGCGGCTTACAAATTGAAACAATTGCTTACCACTGCGACGGAGCAATCTTGATAGCCTGAACTCCTGTGTAGCGACTGGAGTGGCGAATCATGAAAACCATGCTCAAGGTGGTGGGGACTTCGGTCCTGGTACTGTTCGGCATCCTGGCGAGCAGTTCTGCCATGGCCGAGCACTATGGTCACGGCTGGGGTCACGGCCATGGCGACCGCGGACATGTGCGCTTCGGCATTTCCCTGGGTCTGCCGCTGTTCC
>JAKAIH010000468.1 GCA_021825225.1 Pseudomonadota bacterium | reverse complement strand
GGCGGGGAGAGGGCTGGGGTGAGGGGAGGTCAACGCTTCGAGGATAAGCGCAGCCGCCGCTTCTCTTTCTTGGAGAAGCTGATTGTTCCAGATACGTATCGTGCGAAATCCGAGAGCCTGGAGTTTAACTTCCCGCGTCTGATCATAGGCTGTCTGTTCCGCGTGCTGGCTTCCGTCGAGTTCGATGATCAACATTCTTTCCAGGCAGACGAAATCGGCGATGTATCTACCTACAGGGTGCTGCCGGCGAAATTTGAAACCCGCAAGCTTGTGTCCGCGCAGTAAGCGCCAAAGCGCCTTCTCGGAGTCGGTTTGATCGCGGCGCAATTGGCGCGATCGGTCGCGGAGACGTTCGGTGTAGTGCTTCATGCGCCCCTCACCCTACCCTCTCCCCGCAGGCGGGGAGAGGGAGTCATAGGCCAAGTACGTCGTCAGTATCCACTCGCAATTCTCGACCAGTTTGTCTATGCGCTTGGCCCAGGGTGTTTCCAGCGCCGCATTCCACGGCGCCGAGCCGGCGACCTGCGCGTCGGCGAGATCATAAAGGGCGACGTAACGCGGCTTGCCTTCAGCGGCGAGGAAGCGCCGTGCGCGCAGCACGCCGGGTACCGCCGCGAGCAGCGGGATGTGCTCGCTGTCGTACCACTTATTGAATTCCGCCTCGTGCTCCGCCGGCACATCGCCGCAGGCCAGGAACAGCGCGCTGGCCTCAGGGCTGGGCGCGGCGTCGCCGGGAAAAATCTGCGCGCAGGCCCAGCGCCGGAACAGCACGCAGCGCGACAGGCAGCGCTTCGACCAGGGGGTGAAGTTGTCGCCGACATGCGCGAGGTATTCGGGTGTCTGCAAGGCGTGTGGACTGTCGAGTTCGTAGGTCGCCAGATATTTGCCTGATCCTGCCGCGGCGTTCGGGTCCACCCAGCGCCTGGCGGAGTTGAAACCCGGAATCGACAGGCGCTCGGGCAGATGCTCGCTGTCGTACCAGGCGTTGAACTCCTCCTCCATCGGGGCGGGCGGTTCGGTCATGGTCAGCAACAGGCCTTTCCTCATATCACACCTCCACCAGCAAATTGCCCAAAGTATCCAGTTCGACGCGGTTGTCCGGTTCGATCACGGTGGTGCAGTCGAGCTGCTCGATCACGGCCGGTCCGGTGAAAGCCGCGTCCAGCGGCAGCTTTTCGCGCTGATAGACGGGCGTAGCGCGAAAGCCGCCTTCGAACCAGACTTCGCGCATGCCGTTCAAAGCACCGTGCAGCTCCGGCGCGCGCGTGCCGCGCGCGAGCACGGCCAGGTCGAGGCGCGGCCGCAGGCCGATCACGGCGGTATGCAGATTGACCAGCACGGCGCGGATCTCGGGCAGCTCCACGCCGAAGCGCTCCCAGTAGGCGGCCTCGAACAGGCGCTGCAGTTCGTCTTTCGTCACCTGCAGCCGCGGCAACGCCAGCGTGAGGATATGGCTCTGGCCCTGGAATTGCATGTCGGCGAAGTGCAGGATGCGCGTGCCTTCGATCGCCACGCCTTCGCGCGCGAGCGTGGCCCGCCCTTCGGCGATCTGGGCTTCGAGCGTGGACCAGACCAGTTCCATTTCGAGCGCCGGCAGAGGCTTGTTGACGGTATTGACGTAATCGTGGCGCGCATCGGCGACGACGCAGCCCAGCGCATTGGTGATGCCGGGCCGCACCGGGATCAGGAGTCTGGGAATCGCGAGTTCGCGCGCCAGCGCCGCCGCATGCAGCGGTCCGGCGCCGCCGAACGGGAACAGCACGAAGTCGCGCGGATCGTGGCCGCGCGCGAGCGAGACCATGCGGATCGCGCCGGCCATCTTGTCGTTGGCGACGCGCAGGATCGCCGCTGCCGCCGCGCTCGCATCCAGTCCCAGCGGCTTGCCGATTTTCTCCAGAATGATCGCGCTGACCTCGGCGAGCGACATCGGATGCTCGACCGCCAGCAGCTTGTCGGGATTGAGCCGTCCGAGGATCAGGTTGGCGTCGGTGATCGTAGGCTCGCTGCCGCCGCGGCCGTAGCAGATCGGGCCCGGTACCGCGCCGGCGGATTCCGGGCCGACCTGCAGCATGCCGGCCTGATTGATGAAGGCGATCGAGCCGCCGCCGGCGCCTATGGTGTGCACATCCACCATGGGCACGTGGATCGGCATCGCGTATTCGAGCTCCAGTTCGGAGGACACCGTAGGCACGCCCGCCTGGATCAGTGCCACGTCGGTGGAGGTGCCGCCCATGTCGTAGGTCACCACCTCCTGGTAGCCGGCCGCCGCGGCAGTGTAGGCCGCGGCCATCACGCCCGAGGCCGGACCGGACATGACCGTGTTCACCGCGTGCTCGGCGACGATGGCCGAGGATACGGTGCCGCCGTTGCCCTGCATCACCAGCAGGTCCTTCTCGAAGCCTTTTCCGCGCAGTTCGCTGCGCAGGCGCTCGATATAGCGCGCGAGGATCGGCTGCACCGCGGCGTTGACGCAGGCGGTGGTGCCGCGCTCGTATTCGCGGTATTCGGACAGGATCAGGTGCCCCGCGGTGAGATAAGGATTGGGCCAGAGTGCGCGCGCGATGTCGAGCGCGCGGCGCTCGTGCGCCGGATTGATGTAGCTGTGCAGGAAATGGATCACCAGCGCTTCACAACCTTTGGCGATCAGCTCTTCGACGGCGGCTTTCACTGCCGCCTCGTCGAGCGGCGTCACCACTTCGCCTTCCGCATCCATGCGCTCGGGCACTTCGAGGCGCAGCTCGCGCGGCACCAGCGGCTGGAACGATCCGGTGAGCCCGTACGGCTTGGGGCGCGTGCGCCGGCCCAGTTCCAGCGAATCGCGGAAACCCCGGGTGGTGATCAGGCCGACGCGTGCGACCTTGCGCTCGAGGATGGCATTGGTCGTGGTGGTCGTGCCGTGCACGATCACCTGCAGCTCGGGCAGGGCCGCGCCTGCGGCCGCGAGCGCCGCGACCACGCCGTAGGCCTGGTTGTCCACCGTGGTCGGCACCTTGGCCAGGCGCACCGTCGCGTCCGTGCTGTCGAGCATGATCAGATCGGTGAAGGTGCCGCCTACGTCTATGCCTACGACCCAGTTTGATTTGCGCG
>JAKAIH010000467.1 GCA_021825225.1 Pseudomonadota bacterium | reverse complement strand
GTTACCGGACCGGTCAAATGATCGAGGTCGAGCTTGAGCCGTTCGACATAGGGGATGCCCTTCCACGCCGCCGGCGGCTTGGTCACGGCGATCTCGACCGCATCGGCGCCGGCGACGCAGACCGCCTTGAGCGCATCCAGGCCGCCGATGCCGCCCGAGGGCACGTAGAGCAGGGCCTTGTGTTTCGCCGCCGCGGCCTCCAGACGCGCGCGCAGCGCGTCGTCGCAGAGCGCGCCGCCGGAGAGGACGATTACCGGTATGCCCTGTTCGAGCAGCGGCCGCGCGAATTCGCGCACCGCATCGTGCGAGGCCGCTTCGATCACCACTTCCGGGCGCTCGGCCAGCAGCGCGTCCAGCGTGGTAACGAAGGGCAGGCCGTATTGCTCGGCCAGGGGCTTGCCGCGCGAGGCCGGGCTGCGGCCCTGAATCGCCACTACGCGCGCCTCGCCCATGTCGCCGCGCGCTATGTGTTCCAGAAACAGGCGCGCGATGACGCCGCCGCCGATGATGCCGATGCGCATGCTGTTGGCCCCTTTGATCAGGGGCAAATTTTGCCACACATTGGCGGTTCATCGTTCGCGGCTTGCCCTTCGTCGCCGGGGGGCGCAAGCCGCAGCCGCTATTGGCGACTGTCGATATAGCCGCCGATCACGGCGCCGATCAGGGCGGCAGGGCCGATGACGTCCCGCATGGGCGCGGGCTGCACGTAATACACCGGGGGCGCGACCATGATCGGCCGGCGCACCACGACGAACTGCCGCCGGTCGTAGCCGCGCGCATACCCGCGCCAGTCGTCGCGGCGCTCATGCTCGCGCCAGTCGCGCCGCTCCTCCATGCGGTAGGAGCGCTGGTCGCGGCCGTAGTCATAGCCGCGCTCGCGTCCGGAATCGGCGAACACGGGTGCAGCCGCGGCCAGCGCGGCGCCCGCGGCGAGGACGTATATCAACCTTTTCTTGGTGGCGTTCATGGCTTGCTCCTTTCGGGTTGTGCATGCGGATTCCGATCCGCATGCACGCCAGTGTCCGCCAGCGCCTGGTTACAGAGTGAAAGCAATTGTGAGCAAATGCTACGGGCCGCGCGCAAGGGCTCGCATTCCATCGGCGGCCCGCGCATCACGCCGCGCGATCTTGCGCGGACGCGTATTCGAATCCGCGCGAGCCTTCGCCGCAGCCGTGCTGCAGGCGTCGCTAATCCAGCGTTGCCCCCGATTCCTTCACCAGATGCACCCATAATTTGTTGTTTTCGGCGAGGAAGGCGGCGAAGTCCGCGGGCGAGCTCGAAGTCGCGACTTCGGTGCCTTCGCGCGCGAAGGCCTGCTTCACCTGGGCTTGCTGCAGCGCTGTGATCGTGGCGTCGTAAAGTTTCTTGATGATTTCAGGCTTGGTGGCGGCCGGAACGAAAAAGCCGTACCAGAACGAAATTTCGTAGTCGGGGAGGCCGGCTTCCTCCATGCCGGGTACGCCCGGAACCAGCGGCGTGCTCTTGCGGCTGGTCACTGCAAGCGCGCGCAGGCGTCCGGAATGCACCAGCGGCAGCACCGAGGGCGGCGTGGCGAAGGTCAGCTGGGTGTCGCCTGCGAGCACCGACTGCACCGACGGCGCGCCGCCCTTGAACGGGACATGCACGATGTCTATGCCGGCGAGTTGGCCGAACAGCACGCCGGCCAGGTGCGGCGCCGAACCGTTGCCGGAGCTGGAGTAATTCAGCTTGCCCGGCGATTTCTTGGCGACGGCGATGAGTTCCTTGATCGAGTTCACGCCCAGGCCGGGATAGGCGGTGATCAGGAGCGGCGAGTTCGAAACCTTGGTGATGGGCGCAAAATCGCGCAGGCTGTAGCCGAGCTTGGAGTTGAGTGTGGGGTTTACCGAAATGCTGGAAGGGCTCGCAATCAGCATGGTGTAGCCGTCGGGTGCAGACTTGGCTACATAGTCGGCGGCGATGCTGGAGCCTGCGCCCGCGCGGTTTTCCACCACGATGGGCTGGCCCAGCGCCTTGGACAGCGGCTCGCTGATCGCGCGCGCCACAAAATCGGCGGCGCCGCCGGGAGCGAAGCCCACCACCAGCCGGATCGGCTTCGCCGGATACGTCTGTGCCGAGGCCTGCGCGCAGGTACCGGCCAGAATCAGAACCCCAAGCAGCTTGTATAGTCGTTTCATCATATGTCCCCTTTAAGTGATGTCGTCGTTTGTTATTGGTTGACAGGTCATTGCAGAATTGCCGAAACGGTCCTTCATGTCGAAGCAGGTTCCAGGGCGGATCGGGCGTCGGCTATGCGCACTACGATTTTACCGAGCTGCGCGTTCGATTCCATGTAGGCCTTTGCCGCCGGCAGCTCATCGAAGCGGTAGGTCCGGTCCAGCAGCGGCCGGATGCGGCCGTCGGCGATCGCCGGGAGGATGTCGGCGATGAAGCCGCGCGCGGACTCGGCGCGCTGCTCGGCGCTGCGCAGCTTGTTGGAGACGCCGAACAGCACCAGGCGCTTCGCGTGCAGCGCTTCGATGTCGATTTCGGCCTTGAGCTGGCCGTCGAGGTAACCCACGGTCGCGAGCCGGCCCTGGAATGCGAGCGCGCGCACGCATTCGGCGAACACCGAACCGCCGACGTTGTTGACGACGAGGTTTGCGCCCTTGCCGCCGGTGGCCTGCATGACCGCGTCGCAGAAATCGCCGGCGCGCGTGCACAGGCCGACGTCCAGTCCTGCGGCCTTCAGGCGCGCGAGCTTGTCCGCCGAGCCCGAGGTGCCGATCACTTTCGCGCCCAGCGCCTTCGCCGTCTGCAGCGCGGCGACGCCCACGCCCGCGGAAATTCCGGCCACCAGCAGCCAATCGCCGGCGGCGAGCCTGCCCTGCGCGATCAGCATGTCGTGCACCACCATGAAGGTGAGCGGGATGCCGGCCGCTTCTTCCCATGACAGGCGCTGCGGCACGGCGACCGCTTCGCGCGTATCCATGAGCGCATATTCGGCGAATGCGCCGGGGCAGCGCCCCATGACGCGCTCGCCCACCGAGAAGCCGGTGACGCCGGCGCCGAGCTTGACGAGCTCGCCCGCGCCTTCGCCGCCTGCCGGCTTGGCCGCGCCCGGCTTGGTCAGA
>JAKAIH010000466.1 GCA_021825225.1 Pseudomonadota bacterium | reverse complement strand
CTTCAGCGACAGCTGGAACCAGTCGCGGCAGGTGACGCGGTCGCCGGTCCAGTTGTGGAAATACTCGTGCGCGACCACGCGGTCGATGTTCTGGTAGTCGATGTCGGTGGCGGTGTCGGGCCGGGCGAGCACGTACTTGGTGTTGAATATGTTGAGGCCCTTGTTTTCCATCGCGCCGGAGTTGAAATCGCCCACCGCGACGATCATGTAGCCGTCGAGGTCGAGTTCCAGGCCGAACACCTCCTCGTCCCATTTCATCGCGCTCTTCAGGCAGCGCATGGCGAAGCCGCACTGGTCGAGCTTGCCCGGTTCGACGTAGACCGCAAGCCTGGCGCTGCGCCCGGAGCGCGTGACGAAGCGGTCCTCGAGCTTGTCGAGCTGCGCCGCCACCATGGCGAACAGATACGAGGGCTTGGGAAACGGATCGTGCCACTTCGCCCAGTGGCGCCCGCCCGCCTCTTCGCCCGCTGCGACGAGGTTGCCGTTCGACAGCAGCACCGGATAGCGCTCGCGCTCGGCGTGGATGGTGGTGGTGTAGCGCGCCATCACGTCGGGCCGGTCGATGAACCAGGTGATGCGGCGGAAACCCTGCGCTTCGCACTGGGTGAAAAAGCCGTTGTTCGAGGCGTACAGGCCTTCGAGCCGGGTGTTCGTCTGCGGCCGGATGCGCGACACGGTCTCGAGCGTGAAGCGCTGCGGCACCCGCGCGATGCGCAGGCTCTCCTCGCCGAACTCGTATTCGCCCGGCGCCAGCGCGCGGCCGTCCAGCGCCACCGATAGCAGTTCGATCTCCTCGCCGTCGAGCGTGAGCGGTGCCTGGGCGTCGGCGGCTTTGGGATTTCTCTCGATCTGCAGAATCGCACGCACCAGCGCGTGGTCTGCGCGGATGTCGACGTCGAGCTCGATCGCGGCGATCAGGAAGGACGGCGGCGTGTAGTCCTTGAGGTAAATGGTCTTGGCTGCGGGTTCGCGCATGGTGCGGTTCGGGCCTTTTCGGGGGAGCGCTAGTTTACCGGAAGCGCTGCCGCCTGCGCCAAAAAGAACTATAGTCTGAACATGGCGGGACGAGCGGGGCCTTGCATGCGCCGGTTCACTATTCTGCTGTTAGCCGTATTCTGGCCGCTGTGGCTCGCGGCAGCGCCGGCGCCGGTGCTGCTGCTCACGCTGAACGGCGCAATCGGCCCGGCGAGCGCCGATTACGTGCACCGCGGCATCGAGCATGCGCGCGCTGCGGGAGCGCAGCTCGTGGTGCTGCAGATGGACACCCCGGGCGGGCTGGACAGCTCGATGCGCGCGATTATCAAGGACATCCTGGCTTCGTCGGTGCCGGTCGCCGCGTACGTCGCGCCCGAGGGCGCGCGCGCCGCCAGCGCCGGCACCTACATCCTGTACGCGAGCCATATCGCGGCCATGGCCCCGGCCACCAACCTGGGCGCGGCGACCCCGGTGCAGATCGGCGGGGGCGATGAAAAGGATAAACCTGTCGAAAGGTCCGCGGCCGAAAAGTCCGCAGCCGAAAAGTCAGCGCCCGAAAAGTCCTCCCAGAGCGGAAACTCCGACAAGCCCGATGGCGGGGCTGAACCCAGCAGCGCGCATACGCGCAAGCAGGTGAACGACGCCGCGGCCTACATCCGCGGCCTGGCGCAGATGCGCGGCCGCAATGCCGCATGGGCGGAGCGCGCGGTGCGCGAGGCGGTGAGCCTGTCCTCGGCCGAAGCGCTGGAACAGAAGGTCGTCGATGTCGTGGCCGCGGACGTGCCGCAGCTGCTGCAGCGTCTCGATGGCCGCAGGGTCAAGGTCGGGAGCAGGGAACAGGTGCTGGCTACGGGCGGCGTGGCCGCCACCGCGTTCGAGCCCGACTGGCGCACGCGCTTTCTCTCGGTCATCACCGACCCGAGCATCGCCTACATCCTGATCCTGCTCGGCATTTACGCCATCTTTTTCGAGTTCTCCAACCCGGGGATGGTGCTGCCCGGCGTGGTCGGCGCGATCTGCGTGCTGCTCGCGCTCTACGCCTTCCAGATGCTTCCGGTCAACTATGCCGGGCTCGCGCTGATCGCGCTTGGCGTCGGCCTTATGGCGGCGGAGCATTTCGTGCCGGGCTTCGGCGTCTCGGGAATCGGCGGCATCGTGGCTTTCGTGATCGGCTCGGTCATGCTGATCGATACCGACGCTCCCGGTTTCCGCATCCCGTGGCTCCTGATCGCCGGGGCGGCCGCCGCGAGCGCGCTGTTCCTGATGCTGGTGTTCAGCCTCGCCGTCAGGGCGCGCGCGCGCCCCGTCGTGAGCGGCCGCGAACAGATGCTGGGCGCGACCGGCGAAGTGCTCGAAAATGTCGCCGGCGAAACTTACGCGCGCGTTCACGGGGAAATCTGGAAAGTGCGCTCGGGCATCCCGCTCGAGCGCGGTCAAGTCGTGCGGGTGACCGGCATCGACGGTCTGTTGCTGACCGTGGCGCCCGGGCAACGAGGAGAAACAAAATGAACCTGGAATTCAGCTCCATCGGCGGTCTCGTTATTCTGATTCTGGTGGTGGTTTTCCTGGTCAAGGCAATCCGTATCTTCCGCGAGTACGAGCGCGGCGTCGTGTTTACCCTCGGGCGCTTCTGGAAGGTGAAGGGGCCGGGGCTCGTGATCATCGTCCCCATCATCCAGCAGGCGGTCAGAGTCGACTTGCGCACCGTGGTGCTCGAAGTGCCGACCCAGGACGTGATCTCGCGCGACAACGTGTCGGTGACAGTCAGCGCCGTGGTGTACCTCCGCGTGATCGACCCGGAGAAGGCCATTATCCAGGTCGTCGATTATCTCAACGCCACCAGCCAGCTCGCGCAGACCATGCTGCGCTCGGTGCTCGGCAAGCATCAGCTCGACGATATGCTGGCGGAGCGGGAGAAATTGAATCTGGACATCCAGCAGGCCCTCGATGCGCAAACCGATGGCTGGGGGATCAAGGTCGCCAACGTCGAGATCAAACAGGTCGACCTGACCGAGTCCATGATCCGGGCGATCGCCCGGCAGGCGGAAGCCGAGCGCGAACGGCGCGCCAAAGTGATACACGCCGAGGGCGAACTGCAGGCTGCGGAAAAGCTATTCCAGGCAGCCAAGATACTGGCGCAGAGATCG
>JAKAIH010000465.1 GCA_021825225.1 Pseudomonadota bacterium | reverse complement strand
CCGCGCCGGGGCGTTCGTGGCCGAAATCCGCGGCAGCTATTCCGGCGTGATGGGCCTGCCGCTGTACGAGACCACGCTGCTGCTGCGGCGCTTCGGCATCGGGCCGCCGGCCTGATCCCCGGTTAGACCTTCCTGCGCCATCCGGTAGAATGGCCGCATGAACGAGGACATCCTGATCAACGTGACCCCGCAGGAAACGCGGGTCGCGGTGATGCACAGCGGCGTGGCGCAGGAACTGCACATCGAGCGCTCCGCCAGCCGCGGCCTGCTGGGCAACATCTACATGGGCAAGGTCGCGCGCGTGCTCCCGGGGATGCAGTCGGCTTTCGTCGAGATCGGCCTGGAGCGCGCCGCGTTCCTGCACGTGGCCGACATCTGGGAGGAACGCCAAAGCTGCCCGGGCGGCGCGGAGACGGGCAAGTCCGGACACAAGCCGATCGAAAAAATCCTCGCCGAAGGCCAGCCGCTGCTGGTGCAGGTGGTGAAGGACCCGATCGGCACCAAGGGCGCGCGCCTGTCGACTCAGATCAGCATCGCCGGCCGCATGCTGGTGCACCTGCCGCAGGATACGCACATCGGCATCTCGCAGCGCATCGAGGACGAGAGCGTGCGCCAAACGCTGCTCGAACGGGTGAAACAGATCGTGCCTGCCGAGGAAAAAGGCGGCTACATCATCCGCACCATGGCCGAAACCGCCACCGACACCGAGCTCGCGAACGACCTGCAGTACCTGCGCAAACTGTGGCGCGACCTGCGCGAGAAAAGCCTGTCGGCGGCCGCGCCTTCGCTGCTGTACCAGGACCTGTCGCTGGCGCAGCGCGTGCTGCGCGATTTCGTCAACGAGAACACCGGCCGCATCCTGATCGACTCGCGCGAAAATTTCCTCAAGCTGCAGGCGTTCGCGCGCGACTACATGCAGAACGTGCTCGCGCGCCTCGATCACTACACCGGCGAGCGGCCGCTGTTCGACCTGTACGGTGTGGAGGAGGAAATCGAGAAGGCGCTGGCACGCCGCGTCAGCCTCAAGTCGGGCGGCTACCTGATCATCGACCAGACCGAGGCGATGACCACCATCGACGTCAACACCGGCGGCTTCGTCGGCCTGCGCAATTTCGACGACACCATTTTCAAGACCAACCTGGAGGCGGCGCAGGTGATCGCGCGCCAGCTGCGCCTGCGCAACCTCGGCGGCATCATCATCGTCGACTTCATCGACATGGACAGCGTGGAGCACCGCAATGCGGTGCTCGCCGAATTCAACAAGGCGCTCGCGCGCGACCGCACGCGCATGACGCTCTCCGGCTTCACCCAGCTCGGCCTGGTGGAGATGACGCGCAAGCGCACGCGCGAGTCGCTGGCGCACGTGCTGTGCGAATCCTGCCCCACCTGCGGCGGCAGGGGCCAGGTCAAGGCCGCGCGCACCGTCTGCTACGACATCCTGCGCGAGATCCTGCGCGAATCGCGCCAGTTCGACGCGCGCGAGTACCGCATACTCGCGGCGCAGGTGGTCATCGACCTGTTCCTGGAAGACGAGTCGCAGTCGCTCGCGATGCTCGAGGACTTCATCGGCAAACCGGTGTCGATGCAGGCCGAGTCGAGCTACAGCCAGGAGCAGTTCGACATCGTGCTGCTGTGAGTGCGGCCCGTGTCTGAGGACAAGCTCTCCGCGCGCGAAGCGGCGCTGATCGCCCAGGCGCGCGCCGCACTGCAGAAAAAGACGCCGCCGTCCGCGCCGCCGGCGCGCAGCGAAGCGGCGCCCGTAAGCGCTGCGCCCGCGGATGCCAGCCCCGCCTCAAGCGCCGATCCGGCGCAGCGCATCGCGGCGCTGATGGCCGCAGCGCGCGCCGAATCCGAGCGGACCCGGCAGCGCCAGCGCAAGCTCTACGTGTGGGCGCCGCTCGCGTTCATGTCGGTGCTCGGCCTGTGGACGCTGTTGTGGCTGTGGCACCGGCTCTGAGGCCGCGCGGCGGCTACAGCCGCCGCGCGGTGGAATCGATATAGTCGGGCGGCGGCGGGGGCGGCAGATGCGGTTTCGGGATCAGCAGCCAGCTCGCCACCGATGAAATCAGGCTGTAGGCGAGCGCGCCCCAGAACGCCGACCAGAAGCCGCCGACGCGAAAACCCTCGACGAACGAGGCCACGAACCAGAACAGCAGGCCGTTGATCACCAGGGTGAACAAGCCCAGGGTGAGGATGGTGATCGGCAGGGTGACGAGCACCAGCAGCGGCCGGATCAGGGTGTTGACCAGCGCGAGCAGCAGCGCCGTCAGCAGCGCGACGTAGAAGCTGTCGACGCTGACCGAAGGCAGCACATAGGGCACCGCCAGCAGCGACAGCGCGTTGATCAGCCAGACCAGCAGCAGCCGCATCGTGCGCGCCGGCTAGCGCCGCTCGCGGCCGAGGTTGTAGAACTCGTCGTTGGGCCGCATGTTGATCAGGTTCGCCATGCGGTTCGAGAGCGCGAAGAACGAGGCAACGCCGCCGATGTCCCAGATGTCCTCGTCGCTGAAACCGTGGCCGCGCAGCGTGTCGAAGTCGGTGTCGCTGATGGTCCAGGGTTCGAGCGCGGTCTTCATCGCGAAATCGAGCATGGCGCGCTGCTTCGGCGTGATGTCGGCCTTGCGGTAATTCACCGCGACCTGGTCGGCGATCAACGGGTTCTTCGCGCGGATGCGCAGGATCGCGCCGTGCGCGACCACGCAGTACTGGCACTGGTTGGCGCCGGAAGTGGCGACCACGATCATTTCGCGCTCGGCCTTGCTCAGGCCGCTTTGCTTTTCCATCAGCGCATCGTGGTAGGCGAAGAACGCGCGGAATTCGTCCGGGCGGTGCGCCAGGGTAAGGAATACATTGGGCACGAAACCCGATTTTTCCTGCACCGCGACGATGCGCTCGCGGATATCCTGCGGCAGATCTTCGAGCTTGGGTACGGGGTAACGGCTGATGGCGCTCATGCTGGGCTCCTGATTATGTCCCGTGCTGCGGCGGGATTGCGGCCGGATCGGATGGATGCGGAGATTTTCCTCCGCGGACCAGCGCAAATGCTAGCCCAGGCCAGCGCGCCGCGCTTGATTTAAATCAACGGCGCGCCCGCGCGCGGCTGGCGCCGGGCCGCGCAAATG
>JAKAIH010000464.1 GCA_021825225.1 Pseudomonadota bacterium | reverse complement strand
CTGCCTTGAACGGGGATATACGCTGGCGACATGCAATACCGGCGACTTCGCCTGGATTGAAGAATTGAAAGTATTCAACCCGCTGGAAGCCGGTTAAAACCAGCCTGCATTGCTGTTCGCTGTGGTCGCCGACTTGAGCGCCATCAGCATGGGCATAGCAGCAGGCGCGAGTAGAACGGGGGTATTGCTTCAACTACTCTTGCGCGAGCAGTGTCTCCAGCATCTCGCGCGGCGTCAGCGCCTGCGGCAACTTCGATTTCGCGGCGCGCATTTCCGCAAGCAGGCGCTTATCGCCCGTCACAAAATGCGTCGCGGCGGCGGAAACGGCGGCGGCGACAATGGCCGTATCCTTGACGTTGATGCCGGCGATGGATTTACGCGGACAAGGCACGATGCGTATACCGCTTGCGATCACAAATTGTTGCCAAAGCGGCTGCGCTTGCGGCAGTTTACGGGCGATATTCTTTTCCACTTCCTGAATACAGCAGCGGCCCGTTATCAGAGTGGCGACGCGGCTGTCGGCGAGCCAATCCACCAGCACCACGGGCGCTGAGCGCGCCGAGCCTATCAAGGCGGAAATGAGAATGTTGCTATCGAGAAAAACCGTGATCACAAATCGCGCAGCAGCTCTTCGGCGCTTACACCGTGTTGCTTCATGAGCTTGCGCATCCGCTTGCGCAGCGCGTCGAGATCCATGCGCTGGGGAGTCAGGACGATGGCATTGGCGATCCTGACCGCGCGCAGCGCGTCGCCGGTTTCAAGGTGCAGGGCGTCGCGCAGCGATTTGGGCAGCGTTAGTTGCCCGCGCTCACGCAGTTCAATTTCGGATGTGTCGAGTTCGGTCGTTTCCATAAAAGTCAGAATTCGTATTTACGGAAATCGTACCCTGCCGGGTGACGCGCCGTCAAGCGCGCCGCAAGCCGGCGCGCACGCGCACGGCCACCACGTGAAATGCGAATAGAAGGGGTCGTGTTCGCATTTGTCTCTAACGCGTAGCCCCCTTGCCACACCACGCCGTCGCGTGGGCGTCTTAGCCGCGTTTCTTCTCTTCGGGGGTAACGAATCCGATAGGCCGGCGCTTGGGCTCTGGCGGGCTCATCAACTCGCGGATGGCGTCGAACAACTGCCGCAATTGGGCGCGGGTGTTGGCGGCAAGCGTGTCATGGCGCAGCGCGAGTGCCTCGGTCTTTTGTTCGAGTTCTTCAAGTTTCGCGGCAAGACCTTTGTGCATGGCGAGCGTTTCGCGCAGGCGCACGAAGGCACGCACGACATACAGGCTGACTTCGACGGCGCGGGGGGTGTTTAAGACGGAGGCCGCCATGAGTGCGCCGTGTTCGGTGAACGCGAAAGGCGCGCGGCGCAACCCCATTTTTGCGCCCGGGTTGGACATCACAAGTTGTGATCTCCAATTCTCGAACTCCTTGGCTGAGAGCTGGAACATGAAGTCAGCCGGAAATCGTTCGAGATTACGCTTGACCGCCTGGTTGAGCACCCGCGTTTCGACGCCGTAGAGCGCGGCGAGATCGGCATCGAGCAGAACCTTCTGCCCGCGCACGAGGACGATCCGGTTCTCGATGCGCTCGACGGGAAGTAGTGCCGGTTTCATGAGGCTTTGAGCGGGCATCGACCAGGTTCATTTCCTTGCGACGTTGAACCCCGGACCGCCGGCGCCTGCATCACGGTTGTGCGACCGGGTCATGATTTCATCCGTGCTCATGCCCGTCTTGCGCGTGCCGCGCAGCGCCGAGAACCGGCTCGACTTCCTGCCTTGACCTGATTCGGCCTGCGTGGCGGCACGATGCGCACCGCGCCGCCGCCTTCATACTCGAAGCGTACCTTGTCCCCCGTCATGAGGCCAAGGCAATCGCGCACGTGCTTCGGAATCGTGACCCGGCCTTTGCTTGTAACTGTGCCTCTGTTCATCGGTGGTCCCCGGACGAAATGCCGTGCGCAAATGATATTACTTCGCGGGACGTGACGCCAGCGGAATCCGGGTCGGCAATCAGAGCGGCGGATGCCTGAAGATCCGCATGGATAGTGCGTCTTCAGGCACAGTGCCCAGCGCAGGGCCGCGATTCCGACCGGCTTACGCGCGACCCGGGGTCATTCCCTAGTCGTGCAGTCCGGGCGATGAAGTCTACGCCGCGAATATTTTTTGTTGTTAAACTGCAAGTCAGGATTGCGGTATCCGTCTACGTAAGACAAGCGTCTTGCGCCCATTGGAGGCAGGCATGGCTGAATCAGCGACTGATGTTCTCGCGCAAGCCCGGCAGTGGCGCGAGGCCGGCAAGGGTGTCGCGCTCGCCACGGTGGTCGATACCTGGGGTTCGTCGCCGGTTCCGACCGGCAGCCATCTCGCGGTGAGCGACGACAGCGCGTTCGTGGGTTCGGTCTCCGGCGGTTGCATCGAGGGCGCGGTGGTGACCGAAGCCCTGCAGGTGATCGCCGACGGACGGCCGCGGCAGCTCGAATACGGCGTGACCGACGAAATGGCCTGGGCGATAGGCCTTGCCTGCGGCGGCAAGGTGCAGATCTACGTGGAGCGCGTCGAATGAAGCTCGACTATCTGGCGCAGATTCTCGCCGCGCAAGCGCAAAAGCGGCCCATCGCGCTGGCGACGCGGCTCGCCGACGGCGCGCAGTCCCTCTACGACGGCGCGACCTGCACCGGCGCGCTCGCGTTGAGCGCGGAGCAGCTTGCGGAAGCGCATGGGCTGCTCGCGGCCGGCCGCAGCGCCCCCCTCGCGGCGAGTGAGGGCGCGATCTTCCTGCGCTGCTACGCGCCGCCCGCCAAGCTGGTGATGATCGGCGCGGTGCACATTGCGCAGTTCCTGGCGCCGATGGCGGCGCTCGCCGGATTCGAGGTGATCGTCATCGATCCGCGCGGTGCCTTCGCGACCGAGGCGCGCTTTCCCGGCGTCACGCTGGTCACCGAGTGGCCTGGCCCGGCCTTGGCGCGGATCGGCCTGGATGCGCACACCGCGGTGGTGACCCTCACCCACGATCCCAAGCTGGACGATCCGGCGCTCCGCGCCGCGCTGCAGAGCCCGGTGTTCTACATCGGCGCGCTGGGCAGCAGCCGTACCCACGCGAAGCGCATCGAGCGCCTGCGCGAGCACGACCTCGCGGAGC
>JAKAIH010000463.1 GCA_021825225.1 Pseudomonadota bacterium | reverse complement strand
GCTGCCGCTCAAGGGTCTGCGCCTGGGCGTGCTGCAGGACTATGTGCTCGACGGCCTGGACGATGCCGTCGCGGCGGCTTTCGGCCAGGCGCTCAGCAAGCTGTCGCAGGCCGGGGCGTTGCTGAGTGATGTGCGCTTCGAATCCCTGCGGCGGCTGCCGCAGATCAACCAGAAGGGCGGCTTGGTGGTGGCCGAGGCTTATGCGCTGCACCGGGATCTGCTCGCGCGGCGCGAGGCCGAGTATGATCCGCGCGTCGCCTCGCGCACGCTGCGCGGCGCCCACACCAGCGCGGCCGACTATATCGATGTGCTGACGCAGCGCGCTGCGCTGATCGCCGAGAGCGCGCGCATCGCGGCGCCCTACGATGCGCTGCTGATGCCGACGGTGACGATGGTCGCGCCTGCGATTGCGCCGCTGGAGGCCGACGATGGACTCTACGGCAGGACCAATCTCGCCATGCTGCGCAACCCGAGCGTGGTGAATTTTCTCGACGGCTGCGCCCTCACCATCCCGTGCCAGGCGCCGGACACGGCGCCGGTGGGCCTGATGCTCGTGGGGCAGGGCGGCGAGGACCGGCGCCTGCTCGCGCTCGGGCTGGCGCTGGAAGCGGCGCTGCGCGCGTGAGGCGCGCTCCCGGCCTGGACGGCGCAGCAGCGGCCGGGGGGGCGGCGCTGAGCCCGGCTGCGATAGACCGGCGGGCCGCGCGCCGTGCGAGTGCGCGCGCGGCCGCGACCTATGCCGGCGCAGCGGTGCTCGCGCGCGAGGTCGAGGCGCGCATGCGCGAGCGCCTGCAGTACATCAAGCTCGCGCCGCAGCGCGTGCTCGACGCGGGCTGCGGCGACGGTGACGGCGCCAAACGCCTGGCCGAAATCTATCCGCAGGCGCAACTGCTGGGACTGGATTCCGCCTATCCGATGCTGCAGGCCGCGCGCGGCGGCGGCGCCTGGCTGCAGCGCCTGTTTGCGCGCGAGCGCGTGGCTTGCCTGTGCGCCGACATGGCCGCGCTGCCGCTGCCCGCGGCGAGCGTGGATCTTGTCTGGTCCAATCTGGCCCTGCACTGCAGCGGGGATCCCCTGCCTGCGCTGAAGGAAATGCAGCGCGTGTTGCGCGTCGGCGGACTGCTGATGTTCAGTTGCTACGGGCCCGATACCCTGAAAGAGCTCAGAAGCGCGTTTGCCGCGGGCGACGGCGCGGCGCACGTGCACGACTTCATCGACATGCACGATCTGGGCGACATGCTCTCGACCTGCGGCTATGCCGAACCGGTGATGGACATGGAACTCATCACCGTGACCTACGCCGACGTCGACGCGCTGATCAAAGACCTGCGCGCGAGCGGCCAGGTGAACGCGCTTGCCGGGCGCAGGCGCGGGCTCACCGGCAAGGGCGTCTACCGCGCGACGTGCGCGGCCTACGAGCAGCTGCGCCGCGGCGGCAGTTTGCCGGCGAGCTTCGAAATCGTCTATGGCCACGCGTGGAAGCCGCAGCCGCGCGTAAGCGCAGACGGGCGCGCGATCATCAGGTTCGAAACGTCGCGCCCGAAACCGGGCTGATTCGATTTTTTGATGTCCAAATCAGTCGCGGAAATTTCCGGGAAGAACTTGATTAAGCGTATCGTTCATGCTACGGTACCGAACTTTTTTTTGCCGGGCCCCCGTCTTTAGAAGGAGCGGGGATGTCCTCGCAGGCGCGTCTTGCGACTGCGGGGACCGAGAATAAGCCAGAACTGGCGTGCCCCCCGGCGTAACTCGCAGCGTAGTGTTGTGCGCGTAAAGACGTACAGTTTGACTATAACTTCCCGTACCGGGATCTTGAAGCTATGAGGAAACCATGAATAACAAGCTGGGACGACTGACGGGGGGCCTGCTGCTCGCGCTCTACGCGGGGCTGGCATCCGCCGGCTACCAACTGAATTTTCAGCCGCCTGTGACCCGGATCGCGAGCGAAATCTACGATCTGCACATGCTGATGATGTACGTCATCCTGGTGATCTTCTGCATCGTGTTCGGCGTGATGTTCTATTCCATCTACGCCCACCGCAAGTCCGTCGGCCACAAGGCCGCGCAGTTCCACGAGAACACCACCGTGGAAATCATCTGGACCGTGATCCCGTTCCTGATCCTCGTCGCCATGGCCTGGCCCGCGACCAAGACCCTGATCGCGTTCAAGGACACGTCCAATCCGGACATCACGATCAAGGCCACCGGCTACCAGTGGAAATGGGGCTACGACTACATCAAGGGCGAAGGCGAGGGCTTAGGGTTTCTGTCGGCCCTGTCCACGCCGCAGGAGCAGATCCACAACCAGAAGCCCAAGGACGAACACTACCTGCTCGAAGTGGACAACCCGCTGGTGGTGCCGGTAGGCAAGAAAATTCGCGTGCTCACCACCGCCGACGACGTGATCCACTCGTTCTGGGTGCCGGCCTTCGGCATCAAGCAGGACGCGATCCCCGGCTTCGTGCGCGATACCTGGTTCCGCGCCGACAAGGAAGGGACCTACCGCGGCCAGTGCGCCGAGCTGTGCGGCAAGGACCATGGGTTTATGCCTATTGTGGTCGAAGTAGTGTCGCAGGAAAAATACACCCAGTGGGTGGCCGCGCAGAAGAAGAAGGCGAGCGCCGCCGCCGAGGACCCGAACAAGCAGTGGACCATGGCGGAGTTGCAGGCGAAGGGCGAGAAAGTGTACGCCGCGAACTGCGTTGCCTGCCATCAGGCGACGGGCAAGGGGCTGCCGCCGGCGTTCCCGGCGCTGGACGGCTCCAAGATTGCCACCGGCCCGAAGGCGGGCCACATCGAGCGCGTGCTCAACGGCAAGCCCGGCACCGCCATGGCGGCGTTCGGCAAGCAGCTTTCGGATACCGACATCGCGGCCGTGATTACCTACGAGCGCAACGCCTGGGGCAACAAGACCGGCGACATGGTGCAGCCGGCCGAAGTCAAAGCGGCGCGCAAGTAAAGAATCGAATTCCAGGAGAAACGCATGAGCGCAGTCATCGATACCCACGGCCACGGTCACACCGATCACGACGGGCACGAGCATCACCCCTCCGGGCTGATGCGCTGGGTGACCACCACCAATCACAAGGACATCGGCACGATGTACCTGTGGTTCTCGTTCACCATGCTGCTC
>JAKAIH010000462.1 GCA_021825225.1 Pseudomonadota bacterium | reverse complement strand
GTAGCGATCGAGCAGTATCCCCAGCGGCAGCTGGAACAGGGCGAAGGTCAGGAAGTAGGAACTCGTGAGCAGGCCGAGATCGCCCGGCCCCAGGTCGAATTCGCGCACCAGGTCGGGGGAGATGATCGCGTTGACGGTGCGGTACAGGTAGGAAAGATAATAGCCGCCGGCGAAAGGCAGGAACACCTTCAGCAGCAATTCGAACGGCAGCGCTAGCGCTGCGTTGGTCTGGTTTTTCATCGGAACTCGCGATGATACGCGATCGGGGTGGCGCGGACATCCTGATAGAATCGGCTGCACCACCTTGGAGGACCCATGGCACAACCCAAGTATCCGGGCTTCGATACGCTCAGCCTGCACGCCGGGCAGGCGCCCGACCCGCACACCGGCGCGCGCGCCACGCCGATCTATTTCACCACGTCCTTCGTGTTCCGCGATTCGGACCACGCCGCGGCGCTGTTCAACATGGAACGCGCCGGCCACGTGTATTCGCGCATTTCCAACCCGACCAATGCGGTGCTCGAAGAAAGAATCGCTGCACTGGAGGGCGGAGTAGCGGGCATCGCCACCGCGAGCGGCCAGGCGGCGCTGCACCTCGCGCTCGCGACCATCGCCGGCGCCGGCTCGCACATCGTCTCCTCGGGCGCGCTCTACGGCGGCTCGCATAATCTGCTGCACTACACGCTGCCGCGCTTCGGCGTCGAGACCACCTTCGTGCGGCCGCGCGAGCTCGACGCCTGGCGCGCCGCGATCCGGCCCAACACCAAGGCCCTCTTTGCCGAAACGCTGGGCAACCCGGGGCTGGACGTGCTCGATATCCCCAAGGTGGCCGAGATCGCGCACGAGCACGGCCTGCCGCTGATGGTGGATTCGACCTTCACTACGCCCTATCTGCTCAAACCCTTCGATCACGGCGCCAACCTGCTGTATCACTCCGCCACCAAGTTCCTCGGCGGGCACGGCGTCGCGATCGGCGGCGTGCTCGTCGACGGCGGCAATTTCGACTGGGTCGCGTCGGGCAAGTTTCCCGAGCTCACCAGCGAATACGAAGGCTTTCACGGCATGAATTTCGCGGAGGAGTCCACGGTCGCGCCGTTCGCGCTGCGCGCGCGGCGCGAGGGCCTGCGCGATTTCGGCGCCTGCATGAGCCCGGCCACCGCGTTCCAGATCCTGCAGGGCGTGGAGACCCTGCCGCTGCGCATGGCGCGCCACGTCGAGAACACGCGCAAGGTGGTCGAATTCCTGGTGAAGCACCCGGCGGTCGAGTCGGTGTCCTACCCGGAGCTGCCCGAGCATCCGGACTACGAGTTGGCGAAGCGGCTGCTGCCCAGGGGCTGCGGCGCGGTGTTCAGCTTTTCCATCAAGGGCGACCGCGCCGCCGGCCAGCGCTTCGTCGAGACGCTGAAAATCTTCTCCCACCTCGCCAATGTCGGCGATGCGAAGTCGCTGGTGATCCATCCCGCGAGCACCACGCATTTCCGCATGGACGATGCCGCGCTCAAGGCGGCCGGCATCAGCGAGGGCACAATGCGCCTGTCGATCGGCCTGGAAGACGCGGACGATCTGATCGAAGATCTGGGCAACGGCCTGCGCGCGTCGCAGAAAACGAAATAGGACGCACCGTCATGGAACTCACAGTCAAAGGGATGAAGGCCTACGTCTACACCGGCGGCAAGAGCTTCGATGCGGCGCTCCCCACCGTGGTGTTCTGCCACGGCGCGCAGTGCGACCACAGCGTGTGGATCCTGCAGAGCCGCTATCTCGCGCACCACGGCTACGGCGTGCTCGCGCTCGACCTGCCCGGGCACGGGCGCAGCGCAGGACCGGCACTCGAAGACATCGGCGACCTGGCCGACTGGATCGCAGCTGTACTCGACGCTGCCGGCGTGAAGCAAGCCGCGATCGTCGGCCACAGCATGGGTTCGCTGATCGCGCTCGAATGCGCCGCGCGCCACCCCGCGCGCATCGCGAAGATCGCCATGCTCGCGACCGCCTATCCGATGAAGGTGTCGGAGCAACTGCTCGATGCGACCAAGAACAACGAGCCCGTGGCGCAGGACATGGTCAACATCTGGTCGCACCTCGCCTACGCGCAATACCCGAACAATCCGGGGCCGGGATTCTGGGTGATCGGCGAGAACCTGCGCCTGATGCAGCGGCAGAAACCCGGCGTGATGCACACCGACTTTTCCGCCTGCAACGCCTACGCCGGCGGCGCCGAGGCCGCGGCCAAAGTGCAGTGCCCCGCGCTGTTCCTGATCGCGCGGCGCGACGCCATGACCCCGGCGCGCTCGGCCCAGTCCTTCGCGCAGAGCGTCCAGGGAGCGCGCACCGTCATGATCGAGGGCAGCGGGCACAACATGATGGGCGAGAAGCCGGACGAGGTGCTCGACGCGCTGGTGGCGTTCCTGAAATAGGCGCCGCGGCCGCCTCCAAATTGCGGCAACGATACATTCCGCCGAGCACGTAGCAGCGAAATCCCCAATGTGACCGTCGAAGTCAGAAAGCAGAATACGCCGCAGGAGGAAGAGCAGATCATCGCGGCGGTACATGCCGCGTTGATGGAAGAGATCAAGATCCGCCGGCCGAGCGGGATTGAGCAAAAGCGCGCAGCCCCTTATATTTGCGCTGGGCCATGCGCCGCCCGGCAGGCTGTGAAAAAATAGCCTGTCCTTCCTGTCGATTTTCCGCCTCGCCGTTCGACTAGCAGATGCGGCTGCCATTCGAACGAAGGACCGGCGTGCAGATCTGCTGGATCAAGGCGCAGACGCCGCGAGTCGTCCGTCGGCGCAACCGTACACATTATTGCAAGGCGACCTCACCAGGCAACACACAGCGAAAGGCGAAATCATCATGCCCACAAACACCATCCGGCTTCAGCGCGTGCTGCGCGCACCGACCGAAAGAATCTATCGCGCGTTCCTCGACCCCGACGCGATGGTCAAATGGCTCCCGCCGAACGGATTCACCGGCAGGGTTCACCATCTGGATGCGAAAGTCGGCGGCACGTACAAGATGTCGTTTACGAACTTCACCGCAGGCCACAGCCACTCATTCGGCGGCGAGTATCTCGAGTTGATTCCGAACGAACGCATTCGGCACACGGACACCTTCGACGACCCGAACCTGCCCGGAG
>JAKAIH010000461.1 GCA_021825225.1 Pseudomonadota bacterium | reverse complement strand
CTCTGCGATCGAGCCCATTCCCGCCGGAATGTCCACCAAAAGCCAGTGATAGAAGTCCACCCGCGGCAGGCTCGCGGGAATGCCGCGCCCTTCCTTGTTCACGTCGTCGCCCTTGCTCGGCACATCGTAATCGTGGCAGATCAGCACGAACGACTTGGTGCCGGCCGGTGCGCCGTTCCAGCCGAGTTGAGGGTTGCGATTGGAAGACAGCGCGACATGCTCTGTCGCATGCGGCACGGCGAACGCATAGGCGCCGGGAATGCGCTGATTGTCGCCGAAGCTGGAGCTGTTGAGTTTCATCTTTATTACCTCCTGCGCGTAAATGAATTCGATGCAAACGGCGTGACATGGGCGGACGCAGACAATCCGGCAATGCTTTGCAGCGATTGGATTCGGGGCGACATCATTAGTTCAGCCGCGCGCACACCAGCCGCAGTGCGGCGATCTTGCCTCTGATCTCGTCCGCATCCGGCGCATCCGGCCGCCGCTCCAGATAGTCCTGCAGGTCGGCGAGCGCAGCGCGAAAGCAGGCAGGCCTCGGCGAGGTCGAAATCCTCCCGACACAACAGCGCGGAGAATGATTCCTGGTGGTATTGCAGTTCCATGCCTTACATCGCCATACCGCACACCGTGCGGCCCGTTCTATTCAGCAGCACGTCGAGCAAAATCCTTGACGCGAAAGCCCAGTAACCACAAGGTCGCAAAGTAGACCGCAGCACCCAGGCACACTATACCAAGCAGTCCCGCAAAGCGCTTTTGCCATGCTGCCGCCAGCCACCAGGCTTCGCTGCCTGTCGCGCCCCACAGCACTGCAGCCATCGCCAGCAGCGCGAGCGTCAGCTTCCAGGCGAAGCGGCCCCACGCGGGCTGCGGCTGGTAGATGCGATGCTGGCGCAGCTTGTAGAAGAGAAGTCCGGCATTGAGGCAGGCTCCCAGGCCGATCGCGAGCGCGAGCCCCGCGTGCTTGAGCGGTCCGATCAGCACCAGGTTCATCAGTTGCGTCGAGACCAGCGTAATCACCGCGATCTTCACCGGCGTGCGTATGTTCTGGCGCGCATAGAAACCCGGCGCCAGCACTTTCACCAGGATCAGTCCGACAAGTCCGATGCTGTAGGCCACCAGCGCCCGGCGCGTCATCCACACGTCCTCGACGCTGAAATGGCCGTAGTGGAACAGCGTGCTGATCAGCGGCACGGCCAGCAGCGCCAGCGCCACGGCCGCCGGCAGCGCCAGCAGCAAGGTCAGGCGCAGCCCCCAATCGAGCAGGTGACTGTACGCTTCGGTCGCATCGCTCGAATAATATTTCGACAGGCTGGGCAGCAGAACGGTGCTAAGCGCCACGCCGAGCAGTCCGGTGGGGAATTCCATCAGGCGGTCGGCGTAATACAACCAGGACACGCTGCCGTTGGCGAGAAACGAAGCGAAAATGGTGTTGATCAGCAGGGATACCTGGGCGATCGAAACACCGAATACCGCCGGCCCCATGAGCCGGAGGATGCGCCGCAGGCCCGGGTCCGAAAAATCCGGGCGCAGGCGCGGCAGCATGCCGATTCTCGCCAGATAGGGCAGCTGCAGCGCGAGCTGCAGCACGCCGCCGCCGAGCACCGCCCAGGCGAGCACCATCACCGGCGGACGGAAATAGGGCGCGAGCAGCAGCGCACAGAAAATAAAGCTCACGTTGAGCAGCGTCGGTGTGAGCGCCGGAATCGCGAAGCGGCTCCAGGTATTGAGTATGCCGCCGGCCAGAGACACGAGCGAAATGAACAGCAGGTAGGGAAAGGTAACGCGCAACATCGCCACCGTGAGTTCGAATTTCTCCGGCGTGGCGGAGAATCCGGGCGCGCTGGCATAGATGATCCAGGGTGCCGCCAAAATGCCGAGTATGCTCACCAGCAGGACCGCGAGCGACAGCGCCGTGGCCACGCGGTCGACCAGCAGTTTGGTCTCCCCCGCCCCGTTTCGCGTCCGGTACTCCGCCAGTATGGGCACGAAGGCCTGCGAGAACGCGCCCTCGGCGAACAGGCGCCGCAGCAGGTTGGGGATGCGAAAGGCGACGAAAAAGGCGTCCGTGGCGAGGCCCGCGCCGAACACGCGCGCGATCACGGTATCGCGCACGAAGCCGAGAATGCGGGACACCAGCGTCATGCTGCTCACCGTGGCGAGCGCGCGCAGAAGATTCATGGCCCCGATTATACGAAAACGAAGTTTCAGTGGAGGCCAATGCGCGAAGCGCGTTATGCCGGAACCAAAATGCAGCTAAAATGCGCTTGCATAACAGGGACTAAATCAGTATCATTGCGCCCTTTCGTGTTCCTCACCTAGGTTCCGCCATGGCCAATACCAATTCGGCGCGCAAGCGTTCCCGCCAAGCAGAGAAACAGCGGCGGCACAATTCCGGCCTGCGCTCGACGCTGCGTTCCGCAATCAAGGATGTGAACAAGGCGATCGCCGCCGGCGACAAGGACGTTGCGAAGCAGGCTCTGACCCGCTCCACCAGCATCGTCGATCGCATTGCCGACAAGAAAATCATCCACAAGAACAAGGCCGCACGGCACAAGAGCCGGCTCGCCGCCGCGATCAAGGCGATGGCCTGACACCGAATCGACTGCGCAAGCGTTGCGGCCGGCTATATGCCGGCCGTTTTGTTTTATGCGCCGTCGCGAAATGCGCAATGGCTGGACGCCGTTTGACGGGTGGCATCCACGCTGTTCCAGCGGAAATGAAAACGGCAACAACCGAGAAAAAGTACCGTTGGAACATAAATTTGCGTTGAGTTGATCGAAGGCGTATGCTATTAATCGCTTAAGTGCTTGAATGAGGGGGATTTTGTGGCGCCGTCAGCGATCACCAAATATCAGTTCCGCATACGCACGCGCAGTGGACTGGTTGTTGACAAGCTGTTGATACACGGCAGAGACGAAATCGACGCCGAGCGCAAACTGCGCCAGATGTATCAGCATTGCCGGATTTTGCAGTGCACCGTGCACCAGCCCGGCAACAGCAGAGAGCTGGCCGCAGCAAGGTAGAGTCTAGTTTGAAACGCTGCGGTCGACACAATTTTCCGTTTCCGCAGCGCTTGTGTCAGCCGCTGCATCCGGCGCGTCCCCGCCTCGTTTCGCATCCAACACCTGTCCACGA
>JAKAIH010000460.1 GCA_021825225.1 Pseudomonadota bacterium | reverse complement strand
TTCTTGCGCTTCCGATTCCACCATGAGCACCGCGTGCTCGGTGCCGGCCACGACCAGGTTGAGTTTCGAATCTTTCAGCTGCGTCGCGGTCGGGTTGAGGATGTACTGGCCGTTGGCGTAACCCACGCGCGCAGCGCCGATCGGGCCGTTGAACGGAATGCCGGACAGCGTCAGCGCCGCCGAAACGCCGATCAACGCGGCGATGTCGGGATCGACTTCCGGATTGACCGACATGACCGTCGCTACCACCTGGACTTCGTTGTAGAAGCCGTCGGGGAACAGCGGACGGATCGGGCGGTCGATCAGGCGCGAAGTGAGAATCTCTTTCTCGGAGGGCCTGCCCTCACGTTTGAAAAACCCGCCGGGGATCTTGCCTGCAGCATACGTCTTCTCGATGTAATCGACGGTAAGCGGGAAAAAATCCTGCCCGGACTTGGCGTGTTTGGAGCCGACTACGGTGCACAGCACCACGGTATCGTCCATGTTGACCATGACGGCACCACCGGCCTGGCGCGCGATCTCGGCGGTTTCCAGTGTGACCTGATGGGCACCGTAGGTGAAAGTCTTTTTGATCGGATTCAAGGTTTGGTCCTTTGCAATCGGCGCGCAGCGCGCCTGCGGTCAGATGAGAGAACAGGCTGCTTTCCCAGAACAGGGAACGAGCCCGCGTAAAAGCAAAACGCCCGTCGTGTTGCCGACGGGCGTCGATGTTACTTGCGCAGACCCAGCCGCTCGATCAGGCTGCGGTAGCCGTCCGAGTTCTTGCGCTTCAGGTAGTCGAGCAGCTTACGCCGCTGGCTGACCATTTTCAGCAGGCCGCGGCGGGAATGATGATCTTTGACGTGGACCTTGAAATGGCCGGTGAGCTCGTTGATGCGCGTCGTCAGCAGGGCAACTTGCACTTCCGGTGAACCGGTGTCGCCCTTAGCGCGCTGGTAATCGTTCATGATTTGCGCTTTGTGCGCTGTGGTGAATGGCATACTGATACTCTCCTGGGTCTCTTTGGTCTTCGTCGCTGCAGCAAAGGCGCGGATTTTACACTAAAAACGAGTGGTTTTTCAAGGGTTTTCCGCTAATTTTTGACTTCGTCGGGCGTCGTCGTTCGGATCTGGCAACTGGCAATCACCCGCCTGGGCAGGATTGTCCCGTCTGCGTCTATTTCCCCCATGCCGAGCAGCGTCCCAGCGGTCCCGTACACGCGCACACGCGGCTGCGGCGGCCCGTTCCAGGGCACAGCCTGTCCCTGCAGGAAACGCTGCTGCTGCACCGGCGCCAGGCGCACCTCGGGCAGGTCCTGCAGCAGAGCATCCACCGGCAATAGCAGGGCGTCGCGCTCGGCCGCCGGAACCGCCTCCAGCCCTTCCAGGGTATGCGCGCAATCCAGGCCAAAGCGCCCGACGCCCGTGCGGCGCAAGGCGCACAGGTGTGCGCCGCAACCAAGCATCTCGCCCAGGTCGTGCGCAAGCGAGCGGATGTAGGTGCCTTTGCTGCAGGTCACGGATAATGCCAGGCGCTCGCCCTCGAACCATTGCAGGTCCAGGGCGTGGATGGTCACCCGACGCGGTGCGCGCTCCACGTCCACGCCGGCGCGCGCGTAGGAATACAGCGGCCTGCCCGCATGCTTGAGCGCGGAATACATCGGGGGCATCTGCATGATTTCTCCGCGCAATTTCGCCAAGGATCCGGCGAGTAGATGCGCGCTGACGCTCACCGCGCGCGTGGCGATCACCTCACCTTCGGCGTCCGCGGTGGTGGTGCTGACGCCGAGCTGAATTTCCGCCGCGTAGGATTTGTCGGCATCGAGCAGATCGGAAGAAAATTTGGTGGCTTCACCGAAAAGCACCGGCAGCAGGCCGGTCGCAAGTGGATCCAGGGTGCCGGCATGCCCCGCCTTCGCCGCCTGGTACAGGCGCCTGGCCTGCTGCAAGGCGGCGTTCGAACTCGCCCCGCGCGCCTTGTCGAGCATCAGGACACCGTTCAGGGGCCGCTTGATTCGATGTCCTTGCACTAGTCGCGCGGTTCCTTGCTGCCGGCCACCGCCTCATCGATGAGGCGCGACAACTCGAAGCCGCGCTCGACCGACGCGTCGTACACGAAATGCAGTTGCGGTATGGAATGCAGTTTGATCCGGTGCGCTATCTGGCTGCGTAGAAATCCGCCGGCCTGTTTCAGCCCCACCTCGGTTTCGGCACGCTGCTCGGCGCTGCCCATCAGAGTGTAAAACACCTTGGCGTGGGAGTAATCGGCCGTCACTTCGACGCCCGTCAGCGTGATCATGGCGACACGCGGGTCTTTCAGCTCGGTGCGTATGATCTCGGCCAGTTCGCGCTGGATCTGGTCGGCGACGCGCAGACTGCGGGCAGGGCCTTTAGGCATGGTGTAATCTCCTGCACGGTTGGGGCAGCACCTGCCTGCCCTAACACGCTAATAAGCGGGAACGGTGAACGGCGCCTTACAGCGTCCGCGCGACTTCCAGCACCTCGTACGCTTCGAGCTGGTCGCCTTCCTTGATGTCGTTGTAGTTCTTCAGCGACAGACCGCACTCGAAACCCGCCTTCACCTCGCGCACGTCGTCCTTGAAGCGCTTGAGGGTATCCAGTTCGCCATCGAACAGCACCACATTGTCGCGCAGCAGGCGCACGCGCGCGCCGCGCTTGATCAGACCCTCGAGCACCATGCAGCCGGCGACGGTGCCGACCTTGGAAATCTTGTAGATCTGGCGAATCTGCACCAAACCGAGAATGCTCTCCTTCTTTTCCGGCGCGAGCATGCCGGAAAGCGCGGCCTTCACCTCATCCACAGCGTCGTAGATGATGTTGTAGTAGCGGATATCGATGCCCTGCGACTCGGCCAGCCTTCTGGCGGCGACGTCGGCGCGCGTATTGAAGCCGATGATCACCGACTTCGAGGCGAGCGCAAGATTGACGTCGGACTCGGTGATGGCGCCGACCCCGCTGTGCACCACGCTCACTTTGACCTCTTCGTTGGACAGACGCGACAACGCGTGCGCCAGCGCCTCGCGCGAACCCTGCACATCGGCTTTGATCAGCAGGGCCAGGGTCTTTACCCCGCCCTCGCCCATCTGTTCGAACATGTTCTCGAGCTTCGCCGCCTGCTGCTTGGCCAGCTTGACTTCGCGGAAT
>JAKAIH010000459.1 GCA_021825225.1 Pseudomonadota bacterium | reverse complement strand
CCAGGCCAGATCGAACACGCGGTCGGCCAGATGCCGGTCGCGATATTTGCCGATCAGATGCAGACAGGCCTCGCGGCTGTCGCCGATGCCGGTGACCATATCCACCAGCGCGGACTGCTCCGGCTGGAGCTTGATGCGGCAGCGAATCGCCACGATCGGGTCGAGCACCGACCCTTCGCTGTCGGTCAGGCGGCGATGCATCTTCGAGGCGCTGCCCATCGCGGCGGGACTCGCCACGCTGCCGCCCCGGCCGATGAAGCGGGCGCGGTCGGTCTCGTAGGAAATCTCGTCAACGTCGGCGTCGTGCACGGCCAGCAAGTGACACAACGACGGTATCCGCTCGGTGCCCGAGCGCGGGCGCCGCGTGCAGATGATCGCCTGCAGCGGCCGCACGAGCTCGCTCTGGACAAACAGTTTGCTGAACGCAGGATGCAGCGCATCGGCCATCGCCGGCGCCAGCACAACCTCGGCATAGCTGGTGATTTCGATGGTCCGCGCCACGCGCGCGCGGTTGGTGATGCGAACGCGGCGCAGCTCGATATCGTCCTCGGGCGACACCACGATTTCGGTATGCGTGTCGAAATCGCGCTCGCGTACGCGAAACTCGACTCGCGCATCGGAGAAAATCGCTTCGTAAAGCTCTGGCTTCTTCAACGTCGGCTGGTGCGCGCTCGACCAGAACTCTCCGCTGGCCACATCGCGCAAATAGCAGAACACCCCCCAGTTGTCGCCGCTGATGTCCTCGCGCCAACGGGTGACGGCCATTTCGCGGAAGCGGCTGTAACCGCCGCCCGCGCTGCTCACCATGACGTGGTAGCGGCCATTCGAGAGCAATTGCACGGCAGGCCGCGACCTGTCCGGATCGGTCGTGACGCGCAGGCTGGATTCGGCTGCGCGCAACATCGCGTTCGGCGCCTGGAGCCCCGAGGCGTGCCGATACTCCACAGCGGTTTTCGGCACCCGCTCCTGCAAGAGCAGGAGCGTTGCCCGCAAGCTCGCATCGGATTCGAAGCGCCTTTGCATCGGACGCTGCCTGAGCACGTAATCCAGCGCCAGCAGACTCATGCCCTGGTGGTGCGCCATGAACGAGCGGATCACCGCCGAGCCCTGTCCTCGCGATAGGCGCGCGGGGGTGTAGTCAACCGCCTCGTACAGTCCGAAGCGCCCATCCAGACCCTGGTTGGAGAGCCGCTGGAGATTCGCGCAGGCGGCCTCCGGCGCCACCATCAGCGCGAGCGCCGACGCGTAGGGCGCGATCACGATCTCATCACCCAATCCGCGCTTCAAGCCCAGTCCGGGAACCCCGAAGGCCCGGTACTGATAATTCAGGTGAACGTCCTGCGTGTTGTAGCCGGACTCGGAGATGCCCCAAGGCAAGCCCAGCTGGTTGCCGTATTCAATCTGCCGGGCCACTGCTGCGCGGCAAGTCTGATCGAGCAGTGTCCCCTGATAACTCGGCATCACCAGCAAGGGCATCAGGTACTCGAACATCGAGCCGGACCACGACAGCAGCACGGGTTCGCCGCCCGTGGTGGTCAACAGCCGGCCGAGGGCGAACCAGCTTTCCTGCGGCAGCTGTTCCTGCGCGATCGCCACGAAGCTGGTCAGCCTGGCCTCCGAGGCCAGCAAATCGTAGGAACTTGCGTCGAGCCGGCGCTCCTCGACGTTGTAGCCGATCGAGAGCAAGTCGCTCGGGGCGCCGTAGAGAAAACCGTAATCCATGACCGCGAGGTCCCCGGCCTGTTTCACAAACTGGCCGATGGTCGCGATGAGAACTGTGGCCTTGCGTTGCATTTCCGCGGCGGCGGTGGCGTGGGCGATGCAAGTCCCTGGGCGAGCGTCAAGTTCCGCCAGCTGGCGCAATGTGGGAATTTCATCCATCCCCTCTTCGGCAAGATCGACGGATGCGAAGTTGAATTGGGCGAGATACGCATGCGCGTCACGGCATTGACCGACCAGCGCCTGCTGCCAGAATTCCGCCTCGCTCGCAGCTTCGGCGGCGTGTGCGGGGGCGATGAGGGCCTCGGCATGGCCGAGGAGCCGCTGCATGCAGTCCGTGGCCGCCGTCATCGTCCGCGGCGTGGCGGCAAGGGCGGAAGCGAGTTCGTCGCGAAAACCAGCCAGAGGACCGGCTTGCGGAGAACCGGCAAGGACCGCTTCGCACAAAAGAGCAAAGGTGTCATGCACACCCTCGAGCATCCGCCCGTCGAACAAGGGTTCATCCGCCAGCGCGAGCAAGCCGGGTCGCAAGGTCAACAAATGACCCGCGAGGTTGCCGCTGTCGACGGTCGAGACGTATCGCGGCGGCAGCGGCTGCAGAGTCAGCGTGTCGTACCAGTTGTAAAAATGGCCGCGATGCCGCTGCATGCTTTGCATCGTTCGTAGGGTGTGACCCGTACGTTCCAACAAACGGCCCGCCGTCAGATAGCCCAGATCGTAGGCCGCGAGATTGGCCAGCAGCGCCAGCCCCATATTGGTGGGCGAGGTGCGGTGGGCGATCACCGCGGCCGGGTATTCCTGAACATTGTCCGGCGGCAACCAGTTTTCCTGCGAGCGGACATGAATCTCGAAAAAGGCCCAGGTCTTGCGCGAGAGCCTGCGCAGAAACCGCAGAATTTCCGGGGTCGGGGCAAACGCAGCCAGCACCGGCGGTTTGCTGATTCGCCAGGCGATTGCCGGCGCCAGCAGCCACAGCAGCAGGAAAGGCGTGGCCACGGCCAGCGCATCCGGCCGCAGCAGCAGCAAACCCAGCGCGACAAGGAACGCAAGAAATGGCTCGATCCACATGGACCTGTACAGGCCGATCAGATCGTTGCGGCTGGCGCGCTCGGCATCTCGCGATGGATTCCACTGCAGCAGTTGTCGCCGACTGATGCCCAATCGCCACAGCGTGCGCGCCACGGCATCCAGGGTGTAGAGCGCCTCGTGTGGAAGCCAAGCGAGAAAAAGCAGTATCCGCACGAAATGCTGGCCAGCTGCGTGCAAGGCGGCGCGCAAGTGTTGATCGAGTCGAACGTCGCGCGGCTTTCGAAAAAGATCCAGCCAGGACGCCAACAACGCGGGGACCAGCACGACGGCCAGTACCGCAACGGTCCACGCCACCACGGGCAAGATCGCGATCCAGCCGAACAGGAGCAAGGCCAACAA
>JAKAIH010000458.1 GCA_021825225.1 Pseudomonadota bacterium | reverse complement strand
CCGACCATGCGCGGCGGTATCGACACGAAGGCCTTGCCGTCCCAGTGCGCAAGAACGGCGCGCATGTCCGGCGCGTACAGCACCGAGCGCATCAGGACGTCGAAATACTCCGGGTCCAGCGTCGCGGTGACGACACCGGCAAACGCTCCATTGGGACCGGCCACCATACGCGATACGGCAATGACATACGCGCCGAACACGGTCTTGAACGGTGCGGAAACGTAAAGCTCGGCCGCGTCCGGGTGCCCGCGCGGGACCTCGAAATACTCGCGCCCGCTGAAATTCCGGCCGATCAGTTCATCTCGGTTCGAGGCCAGCACCGTCCCCCCGGCGTCGAGGATGAGCAGCGTGCGCACACCCGGCATCGCGTTGCTCAGCACCTTGAGCCGGTGGGATGCCGCCGCCGCCATATCCGCGCTGCGCCATAGGGGAAAGTCCTCGCGCACCCCGGCGAGGGCCGCGTTCACTCCCTCGAACTGGCGACCCAGGTTCTCGTCGATCACCCGCGCCTGGACCTGCAGCCGGTCGCGTTCCAGATGCCCGATCTGAGCGTGTTCCGCATAAAGCCAGTCGCCGATGAGTGCTGCCAGGATCAGCAATGCCAGGCCGAGCAGGATCCATTCGAAGCGGTAGCGCGCAGGCGTGCCTCGGGTCATGCGGGATTCTCCTCGCCACGCGAAGCCGGCACCAGCGGCAGCTTGCGCCGCCGGTCTCTCAAGCGATATTGCGTTCGCGTCCGAGTCGTCATGCCCTTCGCGCAGCCTGCGCCGGTCCCGGGATGCAGCCATCCTGCGTCGATGCAGGTCGGCTTCCACGTCTTGCCCGGTGCGCGCGCGCCCTTGCCCAAGCTGCAAGTATGCAACGCGGTTCCGCGCCGGCCTCGCTGCAACAGCGGGGGAATTCCCCCGCATATCGCCCGCCGGCTCCGCCGCGATGAAGACAATAGCACACGGCCGAAGCCCATCGGCGGGCGCCTTGCGTCAACCCCGGGCGCGGCAGCCGCCGGGTTCGACCCGGGCCGGCAAGCGAAAGCCCGGGGGCACATACAAGCTGAAAGTGAAGCCGGCCGATAAGCCGGGTTCTGTTACGGGGATTGCTCCCTATGACGGTCATTCCTCTAGGCCCTGGGTTGCCCCAGGGCTCCAGCCACCTACCCGCGGACTTGAGCGAGCAACTCACAGCACGCTTGCGCGTGCAGCGTCCGCCTATTTGGTGTTGCTCCGGGTGGAGGTTACCGCGTTTCACCCGCCGCCATTGCTGGCGGCGACTCGTCTCTGTGGCCCTGTTCCTCGTCTTCGCCGCAGGCAAGCCCGCGACTAGTACGTACGGCCGTTAGCCGTCACCCTGCTCTGTGGAGCCCGGACTTTCCTCTCCGCACCCGAAGGCGCGCAGCGACCGTCTGGCCAGCTTCACGGATGGATTTTAGCACTTGAGGACCCCGCCCCCGCGGCCTTTCCTGGCCGGAGCGGGAGCAGGGACATCACCTGTTCTTGCCTTTGCGCTTCTGCCCCTGGCCCTGCTTCGCTTGCGGGGCTTGCGGCCGCTCTTTGTCGCGCGCGCGTCCCGGGCGGAACTGCTGCGTGTCTTCGTAATAGCGCTCCGCTTCGTTGTCCGCGGTCCAGCCGGGCACGCCGAGCACCGGCAGCGGCGCATAGTCCTCGGGCGCGGCTAGCGCATGCATATCGGAGAATGCGCGCGCAAGCTGCGCGTCGAGGGAAGCGAGTTGCTGCGGCAGCGGCCGCTCGAGTTCCCTGGAGGAGACTTCGACGATGACGCTCTTGCCGGTCACGCCCTTGTAGGGCGCGAGCGCCTTCTCATACAGGGCATGGCCGAACAGGTGGAAGCGCATGCTGCGTACCGCCTCTTCGCGTCGGTTCCAGAACAGCTCTTTCCATTGAAAGCCGGTCAGCAGTTCGGCCAGATCCGCATCACTGCAGGCGACGATCACGCCGGATTCGTCGAACAGCGTCAGTGCGTCGCGCACGGGGCCGCGCGCCTCGCCGCCTTCGCGCGCCTGCATTTCGCGGTAATGATGGCGGTTGATCGCCGCCTTGGTCCGGGGAAAGGTGATCCACACCAGCGCGTTGAACAGATCATGCCAGTTGCGGTTGCGCGTCAGCACCTTGCCGTAGGCAAACACGCGTTTTTCGTAGGGCTCGCCGGTCTTCGCCTCCTGCGGCACGAATTCCAGCGGCTCGCCGCCGCCGCTCACCACCTCGCGCTCCGCGCACAGGCGGTTCAGCTCGGCCAGCGTCGGGAAGTGGTCCTCCGGCAGGCGCTCGATCACCGGTGCCAGCGTCGCGAACATCGGTGCAGCCAGCAATTCCCAGCGGTCCCAGACAACTTCGGCAGAGGTGGCCATGGCGAAGCTCCGCGCTAGCGCAAGCGCCAGGCGAGAGGTTCGCCGGCGCGCAGCGGCACCAGTTCCTCGTCGCCCAGGGCGAATGCCGCTTGCACCTGCCAGCTTTCGCGCTGCAAGGTGACTGTTCCGCTATTGCGCGGCAGGCGGTAGAAATCCGCGCCGTGGAAACTGGCGAAGGCCTCGAACCTGTCCAGCGCGCCCGCCGCCTCGAACACCTCGGCGTAGAGCTCGATGGCCGCGTGCGCGCTGTAAATGCCCGCATGGCCGCAGCTCGTCTCCTTGTTGCGGCGCGCGTGCGGCGCGCTGTCGGTGCCGAGGAAGAATTTCGGACTGCCGCCGGTCGCCGCCCGAACCAGCGCCCGGCGGTGCGACTCGCGCTTGAGCAGCGGCAGACAATAGTGATGCGCGCGTATGCCGCCGGCGAACATGGCGTTGCGGTTCAGGAGCAGATGATGCGCCGTGACGGTGGCGGCGACATTGGCCGGCGCGCCGGTCACGTACTCGGCCGCCTCGCGCGTGGTGATGTGTTCGAGCACCAGGCGCAATCCGGGAAAGCGGCGCGTGATCTGCGGCAGCACCGTGTCGAGAAACACCTGCTCGCGGTCGAACACATCGACTTGCGGGTCGGTGACTTCGCCGTGCAGCAGCAGCGGCAGGCCCGCTTTCTCCATGGCCTCCAGCGCCGGGAAGCAGCGCGCGAGTTCGGTCACGCCCGAATCGGAGTTGGTGGTGGCTCCGGCCGGGTAATACTTCACCGCATGCACCACCCCGCTCGCCTTCGCCAGCGCGATTTCCG
>JAKAIH010000457.1 GCA_021825225.1 Pseudomonadota bacterium | reverse complement strand
GCGCCACCAGCCGTTGGTAGAGTTCGTCGCCGGCATCGAGCTCCAGGATGGTCCCGTATTCACCGGGATCCAGGCGGTTCAGCGTCAGCGTGGTCGTAACAGGGGTCATGAGAGATTGCTATAAATGCGAATGGTTCCTATTGTCTGGCAATGCCCGGGCCACGTCAAGCCAATGTCGCCGTCCAAGTGGAGTTGGCGAAGCTAAGTACCAGATATAATGTATATTTTAGGCGATCGCCAAATCAGACGCGGGCTGCGCCTCAAAAAATAAGTTGCATGCTTTGCGCAGATAGATGAGAATGGTTCGCATCTAAGCGAGCTACGCATTGCGCCTGAAAGGAGTGAGTGGGTATGAAGGTTTGCAACTGCATCAGACTGATTGTGGCCGTGCTTATCGGCTTTGCCAGCGCCGGCGCGTTAGCCGCGCCGGACGAAATCCAGGTTTATACCGATGATATGGATGACCCCGGACAGTACGGACTGGAGCTTCATCTCAACTACGCACTGAAGGGCGCGAAGGCGCCCGAGTTCGCAGGGGAAATGCTCTCGCACCATCGCCTCCAGGTCACGCCGGAGTTTTCCTACGGCCTGACGAAATCGCTGGAAGCCGGCCTCTACCTGCCTGTCGCGATGAGTCAGGACGGTAATCTGTATGAAAATGGGCTGCGCTTCCGGCTGAAATACATCGCTCCGCGCGAAGAAGGCGCGCGCTTTTTCTGGGGCCTCAACGGCGAATTGGGCTACTCGGCAAGGCGGGTTGCGGAAAGCAACTACGCACTGGAACTGCGGCCGATCGTCGGCTACCGCGACCCACGCTGGCTGATCGCCTTCAACCCCATTCTCGGCACCGATTTGTCCGCAAACGTCAGCCGCGCGCCCAAGTTCGAACCCGCGCTGAAAGTCGCGCGCAAGACCGCCGAGGGCGTTTACGCTGGGCTCGAATATTACGGCGAGTACGGCCCGGCGCACCACCTGCTGCCTGCCGCCGAGCGCGCGCATTATCTCTACGCGGCGGTGGACATGGAATTAAAAGGCCACGACATCAACTTCGGCATCGGCCGCGGCATGGAAAACGCCGGCGATCAATGGGTGGCAAAAGCGATTATCTCGTTTCCCTTCAAATAGGGAGGCGAGCGCCGGCGCGCCGGACCCGCACCGATGAAGAACTATGAAAAACGCTTTATAATCCGCCGCACGAGCGGGAGTAGCTCAGTTGGTAGAGCGCCGGCTTCCCAAGCCTGAGGTCGCGAGTTCGAGACTCGTCTCCCGCTCCATCCCCCTGCCCCAGTCGGGCAAACCTGTCCGCTCCACCGCGTCGCGCTTGCGCAAATCGCGCTCCTGGCCAACAATGCTCCTCCGCTATCACGCTGGCGCGTTCCGGCAAGAATCTCCTGCACATGCCCGCATCCTTTGACGGAAAACTGGTCGTCGCCATTTCTTCGCGTGCGCTGTTCGACCTGGAGGAGAGCAACCGCGTTTTCGACGAACAGGGCGTAGCGGCTTATCACGCCTATCAGCGCGAGCACGAAGACGAGGTGCTCCAGCCGGGCATCGCTTTCGGCCTGGTGAACAAGCTGCTCGCGCTCAACCGCCGCGATCCGCCGCGGGTCGAAGTGATCCTGCTGTCGCGCAACACCGCGGACACGGGGCTGCGCATCATGCATTCGATCGAGCATTACAAGCTCGATATTTCACGCGCGGCCTTCACCGGCGGCGAGAGCACCTACCCTTACGTGCCCGCGTTCGACGCGCATCTGTTCCTGTCGGCGAACCCGGAAGACGTGCGCAAGGCGCTGGACGCGGGGCACGCCGCCGCCACCATCCTGCCCTCCAACGTCGGGCAGAACCCGGCGCTCGAAGGCGAACTGCGCATCGCGTTCGACGGCGATGCGGTGCTGTTCTCCGACGAAGCCGAGAAGGTGTACAAGCGCGACGGGCTGGCGGCGTTCGACAAGAGCGAGGCCGACGCCGCGCGCGAGCCGCTGTCGGGCGGGCCATTCAAGAATTTCCTCGCCGCGCTGCACCGCATCCAGTCCGAATATCCGCCGGAGCGCTCGCCCATACGCACCGCGCTGGTGACCGCGCGCGGCGCGCCTGCGCATGAGCGCGTGATCCGCACGCTGCGCGCCTGGAACATCCGCATCGACGAAGCGCTGTTCCTCGGCGGACTGGACAAGGGGCGCTTCCTCAAGGCCTTCGGCGCCGACATTTTTTTCGACGACCAGCAGGGCCATTGCGAATCGGCCGCCCAGCACGTGGCCACCGGGCACGTACCGTTCGGGATCGCCAATCAAAAATAAATTGACTCTGCCATTTCGGCAATTCCGAAATGGCCTCTCATTTAGGGGAGCATGAGGGGATGTATCCCCTCATAGTCAAATGAAATCGGATTTCGCTGCGCGCCTGCTCGCCTGGCACAAGCGCCATGGCCGCCATGACCTCCCGTGGCAGGGCACGCGCGATGCCTACCGCATCTGGGTCTCGGAAATCATGCTGCAGCAGACCCAGGTCGCCGCAGTGATTCCGTATTACCAGCGCTTTCTCGAGCGCTTTCCCGATATCGCCGCGCTCGCCGCGGCGCCACAGGACGAGGTGCTGCGGCTGTGGAGCGGGCTCGGCTATTACTCGCGCGCGCGCAATCTGCATCGCGCCGCGCAGCTGGTGATGGATCGCCACGGCGGCGCGTTTCCGCGCGCGCTCGAAGAGATCGCAGCGCTGCCAGGCATCGGGCGCTCGACCGCGGCGGCGATCGCCGCATTCGCCTACGGCACGCGCGCGGCCATTCTGGACGGCAACGTGAAGCGCGTGCTCGCGCGCCATTTCGCGATTGCCGGTTTTCCGGGCGAGAAGCGCGTCGAAACTCAACTGTGGACACTGGCCGAGGCGCAGTTGCCGCCGCGCGCGATCGCCAGCTACACCCAGGCGATCATGGACCTGGGCGCGACGCTGTGCACGCGCGCGCAGCCCGCCTGCGCCGATTGCCCGCTCGCGGCGAGCTGCGCCGCGCTCGCGCTCGGCCGCGTGAGCGACTTCCCCGCGCCGCGCCCGGCCAAGGCCCAGCCCACGCGCGCGACACACATGCTGCTGCTCCTGCGCGACGGCGAACTGCTGCTGGAGAAGCGCCCGCCCTCGGGCATCTGGGGCGGCTTATGGAGTCTGCCGGA
>JAKAIH010000456.1 GCA_021825225.1 Pseudomonadota bacterium | reverse complement strand
CGAAACCCGGCTTGAGCGCAAGCGCGCGCTCGATGAATTCGAGCGCGCGGTCGCAGCGCTCGGCGCGGCGGTTCGCCTCGGCCGCGTTGGCGAGCGCCTGCGCGTCCTCGCCGCCCAGCGCGAGCACGCGCTCGAAGCGCTCGCTCGCGAGCGCATACTCGCCCTGGTTGAGCGCAGCGACGCCCGCCAGCTCCCACGCCTTCACCATATGCGGATCGCGCCCGAGCAGCTGCTCGCAAACGCGCGCCGCCGCCGCGTCGTCATGCAGCTGCAGCAACCTGACTGCCCGCTCGAGCTCGGCCGCCGGCGCATCGTTGGGTGCTTGCGGTGCGCCCCGGTGCAGCAGGCCGGTCAGCAGTCCTTTCAGCATGATGGGCTTCGTGCCATGGCTTGAGCGCACCAATTGCGCCAGGCATCGCGATACAGGGCTTCAAGGTCGCGTGTGAAACCGGCGGCGTCGAGCAAGGGCGAAGCGCGCAGCCGTTCGCGCAGGCCCGCGCGCAATTGCGCCAGCGCGGGCAGATCGGCCGCCAAGCCGAGGGCGACATCGATATAGCCTTCCCAGGAACTGGCGACGTGCTGCGCAAGCCCGGCATTGGTAAGCAGGCTGATGCCCGAACGCGAAGCAGCGCTGCGTCCGCTGCGGCTGACCACCGGCACGCCCATCCACAGGCTCTCGCAGGTGGTGGTGCCGCCGTTGCAGGGGAAGGGGTCGAGCGCGATGTCTACCTGCAGGTACTGCTGCAGGTAGGCATCCATGCCCAGTCGCCCGACGAGCTCGAGACGATCCGGATAGACGCCGGCCGCTTCGAAAATCTCCAGCATCCAATCGAGGCTCTCGCCGCCGGGCGCGCCCACAACGCGCAAGCGGGCGTCGGGCAGCCGGCGCAGGAGCTGCGCCCAGGCGCGCATCGTTTCGCGGCCGATGCGCAGATAGTTGCAGAACGAGCCGAAGGTGACATAGCCGCGGCTTTGCGCAGGCAGCGCGCTGCAGGCGGGCGCCGCAGCCGGCGGCAGGTAGCACCACTTGCTGTGCGGCAGACGCAGCAGTTGCTCCCGGTAGTGACTATCGGCTTCACCTTCCGGATCGGCATAGCGATCGCTGATTCTATAGTCCATCGCAGCCATGCCGGTCCCGCCCCAGAACGCGAGCCAGGTGATTTGTACCGGTGCCGGCTTGCGCGCGAACAGCAACAGACGGTTGCCGGCGGTGTGTGCCGACAAATCCACCAGCAGGTCGATGCCGTCGTCCCGGATCAGACCTGCCGCCGCATCATCAGAAAGCGCCGCGATATCGCGCCATTCGTCGGCGAGTTCGCGCAAGTGCTGCGTGACATCGTCCGCTCGCCTGCAACTGGAATAGCAATATACGCGCAGCTTGCGCCGATCGTGGTGGGCGAGAAACGGTTCGGCAAAGTACGCCATCGAATGGCGGCGGAAATCGGCGGACACGTAGCCTATGCGCAGCGGCCGTTCCGGGTCGATCCGATTGACATGTGCCGCGGCAGCGGCCGATAGGGGGTCTGCATATAATTCGCCCCAACGGCGGTATTCCGCCGCGACGTCCTGCGGCGGCAGCAGATCGGAGTGGCTCAGCAGGAACAGCAGATTGGAGTGGCCCACCCTGTCGCCGGGCCTGAGTTCGAGTTCATGGCGCAGGCAATCCAATGCTTCGTCCAGCCGGCCCAGCGCTTCCATTACGCCGCCGCGCACCTTCCAGGCGCGCGCATCCTGCGGCCGCAGCGAAACTGCTCGTTCGCTCAGTTCCAGAGCCTGGCCGAGATGTCCGGCGTGCAAATTGGCTTCGGCCGCGTCGATCAGACAGTCGGGCTGCTCCGGCTGAAGCGCCAGTATCGGTGCGTAGCATTCGAGCGCGCGCTGCGGCTGCTTGTCGTCCATGGCAATGCGCGCGAGCAGGCTCCAGGCCCGCACCTGCCCCCGGTCCAGCGCCAGCGCCTCGCGGCAGGACGCGGCCGCTGCCGCCTTATCGCCGCGCCGATAGCATTCCATTGCTGCATCGGCATGCCGCTCGGCGGCGCCGGCGCCGTTCACGACCGGCTTGTCTGCGGTCCGGCGCCTGAGCGCGTGCAGCAAACCCTTCAACACGACGCCGCTCCTTTGCCGGCGGCACCGCGCCACAGCTCGCGGTACAGCTGCTCCAGCGCCTGGACGAAACCACCTGCATCGAGCAGCGGCGAGCCCAGGAGGCGTTCGCGCATGCCGGCGCGCAACTCGCCCAATGCCCGCACATCGCCTGCGAGCCGCGATGCGATATCGAGATATTGCCGCTCGTCGGCCGCAACGAATTCGCCAAGCCCTGCGTTGACCAGGACAGTAGTGGCGGAGCGCGCAAAGCCGAAGCCGCCGGCTAGCGTCACCACCGGCAGGCCCATCCACAGCGAGTCGCAAGTGGTGGCCCCGCCGGTATAGGGAAAGGGATCGAGCGCGATATCGACTTCGCTGTACACCTGCCAGTACTGGCTGCGCGCGAGGCGCGGCAGCGTGCGGATGCGCGCAGCGGCAACACCGTGTTTGTCCAGGACGGCGCGGACGCGGGCGGCGCAATCCTCGTCGGGCAAGGCCATGAGCAGCAGGCGCGAGTCCGGCACCCGGCGCAGCAGTTCGCCCCACAGATCCAGCACCCGCTCATTGAGCTTGGCAATGTGATTGAACGAGCCGAAGGTGATGCAGCCCGCGCTCTGCGCCGGTGGCGCGCAAACGCCAGGCGCGTCCTCGGGCGGCTGGAAACACCACAGCGTCTGCGGCAGGCGCAGCAGGGTTTCGCGGTGCAGCTGCTCGCTCGCGCCGGGCGGGTCGGCAACGGCATCGGTGATGCGGTAATCCATCGCGCCCATGCCGCAGGTGTTGAGGTAACCGAGATAGCTGATTTGCACGGGCGCCGGCCTGCGTGCGAATACGCCCAGCCGGTTGCCGCGTGTGTGTCCCGACAGATCGACCAGGATGTCTACGGCGTCCGCATGGATCTGTTCGGCCGCCCGCAGGTCGTCGATGCCGGCGATGCTGCGCCAGCAATGGCCTTGCTGCTGCATCTCCAGCGTCCGGGCGTCGGTCTCGTCCGTATTGCTGTAGCAGAACACATCGAAGCTTTCGCGGTCGTGGCCGGCGAGTATGGGACGCACGAAACCCGTCGTCGCATGTTCGCG
>JAKAIH010000455.1 GCA_021825225.1 Pseudomonadota bacterium | reverse complement strand
GGCGGCTGCAAGCGGATGGAGCGGATAGGTTTAAATCCGCGCAAAGAGATGGTAACCAAAAAATCGCCTCGCTGCTGCATAATTCGCGCCGGCAGCCGCAATTTCGCCTCGCGTGCACCGCTTTGGACGGCAATCGGCCGGACTAGTTGAGTCGCCAAATCGCAGCGTTAAGCACGGCGGCGAACGCCACCCAGGCAGCATAGGGAACGAAGAGCATCCCGGCTGCGCGGTCGCGCCGCCAGAACGCCAGCGCCGTCGCCAGGATCGCGAGCAGCAGAACGACAATCTCGATCAGTGCCGCACCGATCGAATGCATGCCGAAAAACAGGATGGACCAGGCGAGATTCAGCGCCAGCTGAAGCGCAAACAGCGTCAGCGCCCAGCGTGCCCGGCGCAGGCCGTCGCTCCGCCATACCCTCCAGCCGGCGACCGCCATCATGAAATAGAGCGCAGTCCACACCGGCGCAAATATCCAGTTCGGCGGATTGAACGCCGGCTTGGCCAGGGTCGGATACCAGTTGCCGACGCTGCTCGCGGTCGCCGCGCCGCCGAGGGCCGCAACAGCGAGGCAAAGCACGAGAAAGGCGATGAAGCCGAGGCTGTCGCGCCTGCCTGGCAAACCGCTCACTTGCGCGGCTTGAGAAAGGTCACGACGTTCGACCCCGGCGCATTCTTGGTCGAACAGCTGCCCTCGTCCACGCCGGCCTCGCGTTCCGCCTCGTGCAGCAGGTTGATGACGTCGACGTAGTGCTTTTCCTTGACCATCATCAGCGCCGTGAGGCCGCCTTCATTGCGCGCCAGGACGTCCGCCCCGGCCTGCAGCAGCGTTTCCACCACCGCGGTTTCGCCGTAGCCCGCCGCCAGCATCAGCGGCCGCACGCCGTAGCCGATGGGCGCCTCCACGTCCGCGCCCGCCTCTATCAGTGCCTGCACCACGTCGGCGAAGCCGCGATCCTGCTCGGCGTTGTAGGCAGCCTTCATCAGCGCCCCCCAGCCGCGCTCGTCGCGCGCGTTCACCTGCGCGCCGGCAGCGAGCAGCGTCCTGACCATGGCGAGATTACCCGCGTAGGCGGCCAGCATCAGCGCCGTCGCGCCCTCGGCGTCGCGCTCGTTGCAGTCGGCGCCGGCCGCCAGGAGCTTATGCACGCGCCCGGCATCACCGGCAGTCACGGCATCGAGCAGGGATTCGGGCATGCAAACCTCCGTCGACAGGAATCAGTGAAAAAATCAACGCGGCAGCGGCCGATTCGTCGAACCGGCGCTGCAGCCTGCGCAATTATGCATCAAGCTCGGGATAGTGCCGGAAGATGCCGTCGTTGTTGAATGCCAGCCGCCGTCCCGAGGCGACATAGCGCCTGATCCGCGGGCGGGCAAATACCGCGTCGTGCAGTGCGCGCAGCCTGGGGCAGGCGCGCAGTGCCTTCCTGCTTGCCGCCGGAAACGCATAGCGCAGGCCGGCGATCACCTGGGCCATGGACAAGTCGGCATAGCTGAGTTGTTTGCCCGCGAGCCATTGTCCGCTGTCCGGATTGCGCCCGATGACGCCTTCGAAATAGCCGAGGAACTTCGGCAGGCGGTGCGCGAGGAAATCGCGGCTGCGGCGCTTCGCTTCCGCTTTCTGCTCCTCGTAGTAAAGCCCGGCGCCGATCGGATGATGCGTGTCGTGAATCTCAAGGACGAAATCGGCAAGCGTGAGCTGCAGCTGATGCGTCCACAGCCGGCCGCTGGAATCGCGCGGAACGAGGCCGAGCCGCGGGCCGAGGAACAGCAGGATGTTCGCAGTTTGCCCGATGAGCCTGCGTCCGGCCTTCAGAAACGGCGGCGCAAACGGCGGACGCGCAACTTCGGTGCCATCGAGGAATTTCATCATCGCCGGCACCCCGCCACCCTCCTCCTCCGGCAAAAGAGCGATATCGAGGTATACGGCCGCACCCTCTTCCAGAGCGAGCCGGACGAATTCGCCGCGCCCCTGGATGCCGGGCCAGTAATAGAGTTCGTAAATCATGGCTGCGGCGGGCCTTCGCCGCGCAGTTCATGGACGATGCACACGGCGCCCGTATTCAGCATATGCATGGGACACTCCACACCAAGTCTGCGAAATATGGCCAATAATCCATTCTACTCGCCGCAAGCCGCAGTTGGCCCGCATGAGTACAATCGCCCGATGCTTCCGTGCATAGTCCCGCCGACGCGCCTGCGCAACAAGCCGGACCGGATCGGCGCCGCGGCCTTCCTGTCGCGCCTGCCCTTCTGGCTCGCCTATCTGATGCTGTCCGCGGTCGCCGCCGGCGCGGCCCTGGCGGCGTCCGAGGGACTCGGCTTTTCAAGCAGCGTGACGCCGGGACTGGTGGCGCACTATGCGGCCAAATTCGGTCCGGAAGTGCGGCCCCGGATCAGCCGCTGGCAGGAATTCGTGCGCTCCGTTCCGCCGGAGCGGCGGCACTCCGGCGGCGAGCTGCAGTTGCTCGGACCGGTGAACACGTTTTTCAATCGGCTGCCCTTCGTCACCGATCTGGCGCACTGGGGCGTCGAAGATTATTGGGCGACGCCGGCGGAGGCCGTTTCCAGCAATGGCGCCGACTGCGAGGATTTTTCCATTGCCAAGTATTTCGCGCTGAAGGAGCTGGGCGTGCCGATCCAGCGCCTGCGGATCACCTACGTCAAGGCGCTGCGCCTGAACCAGGCGCATATGGTGCTCGCCTACTACCCGGAGCCGAATGCGGTGCCACTGATTCTCGACAATCTCCAGGACCGCGTCGAGCCAGCGTCGGCGCGTACCGATCTGGTCCCCGTATACAGCTTCAACGATGAGGATGTGCTGATCGCGCACCAAGGCCGCCGCGCTACCAGCGCCGGCAGCGCCTTGCAGATCAGGTTGTGGCGCGGCTTGATCGACAAGCTGGAAATGGAACTGCATTACTGACGTGCTATGCTTCCCAGGGGTCCGACCATGACATTATTCAGGCAATTGTTCCTCGGCGCTTCGCTGCTGTTCCTGCTGGTATTGGCGGGCGTGGAGGCGATCTATCTCTCGAACGCACGGCTCTACGTGCAGCAGCAGCTCGAATCGCATTCGCAGGATGCGGCGACGTCGCTGGCGCTGTGGCTGTCGACGGTGAAGCCGTTCGAGGACCGCGCGCTGATCGAAACCGTAGTCAATACCGCC
>JAKAIH010000454.1 GCA_021825225.1 Pseudomonadota bacterium | reverse complement strand
ATCGTCGGAATCGGGGATCACGCCAAAACCCGCGTCAGTATTGGGCTGCAGCTCAGTGACATCAAAATCTACCGGACATATGTGAGTTCCAATGAGAAGAGGCACTACTGCTTCGGACTTGTCGAAAGTGGCGTTCTTACTGTTCGGTTTACGTATCGGGACGACGTAATTCGCATTTTCGGAGCGGGTTTTTGGCGAAAAGGAAAACAAATCTATGAGCGCGAAAATCAAATACACAAACGAACCCCTCGGAAAGCTTGAAGTTGTTTCCGACTTCCTTCCTCGTCCGGAGGATCTCGTCTTCCGGGATGACGGAGTCAAGGTAACGCTTGCCCTGAGCAAACGCAGTGTCGACTTCTTCAAGAGTCAGGCCCTGAAACACAACACCCAGTATCAGCGGATGATCCGACGCCTGCTCGACGCCTACGCAGAGCATCACGCGCGACCTGTAACTTCGCGCTCAAGCGGACGCGGCCAAAAGCGCCGCGCCGCTTAGCTCGGCGTTGTGCACTTATTTGTCGATCGTGCGATGAATTTGGTACCATCGCAGTGTTGGCGGTTTTTCACGCGCGGCGTGATCCTCACGTCTGGCAAACGCGCGCATAACCTTTCCATGAAACGAACAAACGACGGCACAACGCCGTTTTCCGCGCAGCGCAAATGTTGGGCGTCATGACGAATCCGTGGCTCGACATTCCCCTGGCCGACTACGAAGGCCATATGGCGCTGCCGAATGTGGGCCAGGCGCAGCTTCTGTCCGACGTCTTCGCCGGCGCGCTAGGCAAATACGCACCGCGTTCGGTCGCAATGCTCGGATGCGCGGGGGGTAATGGATTTGAGCGGATTTCGACCAAGACGACGGAGCGCGTCGTCGGCGTCGATCTCAATCCGCATTTCATTCAACAGCTGCGCGCTCGCTTCGCGTCCCGCATACCGCGGCTCGAGCTGTTCGTCGGCGACGTTCAAACCGACGGGTTTGCCTTCGCGCCCGTCGAGCTGGTGTTCGCCGGACTTTTGTTCGAATACGTCGATGCAGACGCTGTACTGGCGAAGATTCGGTCAATGCTGTGCCCGGGTGGCACGCTGCTCACCGTCGTGCAATTGCCGAGCGCTACGATTGCCGAGATAACCCCTTCGCCATTCGTATGTCTCGGCGCGCTTTCGTCGGTGATGCGTCTCGTACCTCCCGAGGCACTGCGGCAGCGGGCTGCGGCACAAGGTTTCGGCGAGACCGAGGCGCAAACGGTGAAAGCGGCGGACAGCAAAGAGTTTCGTGTTCAGGCTTTCCGTCTGATGACGTCCAAGCAGAAGCAAGCGGTTTAGCCCACGCTCGCCTTATCGGGCCGTTCGGTGAAATGGCGATCTTCGGACCTTAGCATTCATCCGGCATGGCGACCTACCTGGCGCTGCTGCGCGGAATCAACGTCTCGGGACAGAACACGATGCGCATGCCCGAGTTGCAGGATAGCTGCGCGAGCCTGGGACTCGGGGACGTTCGAACCTATCTGCAAAGCGGGAACCTCATTTTCAGCGCAAGACGGTCCGCTGCGAGCAGGCTTGCCACCGCGATCCAGGCGAAAATCCTGCGGGACTTCGGCTACGAAGTTCCGGTTCTCGTGATGCCGCGGGCCGAACTCGATTTGCTCGTAAACTCGAATCCGCTGCGGCCGCAATCCGGCGCAGAGGAGAAGACGTTTCATGCGACTTTCCTGTTCGCGCCGGTCGCGCAGAGCGGCTTCCAGGCTTTGGAGCTTCCCGCCGCTGCCGGCGAGACTGCGCTATTGCTGGGGCGGACCGTCCTGCTGCACTGCCCTCACGGCTACGGCAGAACGAAATTGAATAACGGTTACTTCGAAAGGGCCTTGGGAGTCGTCGCCACCACCAGGAACTGGCGCACGGTGCGCGCGCTGCAGCAGCTTTGCGAAACGCCCTGAGCCTGCAGCGTGCCCGCCGCGCTCACTGCTCCACCAGCCGCGCCTCCAGCCCGCGCAGCTTTTCGCGCATCGCCGCGCCGACGTACATCTGTGGATTGGACGGGGTGAAGCCGCGCCTGCGCTCGCGCTCGGCCACTTCCTTGCGCGCGAGCTCGAACGCCTCGGTGAACGAGCGCGTGCGGCGCAGGGCGTCGTCGAAATAGGCCTTGCCGAACCAGGTCAGGTTCTGGCCGCTGCCGCAGCCGAAGGACTGGTTGTGCGCGTCGGTGGCGGTGATGATGAGCGTGTTCTCGTCCTTCAGCGGCTCGATGAAACCGCCCGAATAGCAGGCCGAGACCACCAGCACTTTCCACTTGATGCCGCTCGCATGCAGCATGCGCGCGAGCGCCGCCGGCCGGATCTGGTGCAGCTCGAGCGGCGGCAGTTCGACCGCGAGCTCGCCGTCCTCCGAGCCGTGGGTGGTGATGTACAGGAACAGCACGTCCTCGTCCGTGTCCATGACGCTGCCGATATGCGCGAGCGCGGTGGCGAGGTTGGTGGCGCTGGCGATCGGCAGCTCGCCCAGGGTCTCCGGCTCGTTGCTGAGCAGCAGCGTATGTCCGGCAGCATCGAAGCGCTCGCGCATCAGGCGCGCCACCGTGTACAGCTCCTTGCCGAACACGTCGTCGGCGCCGTCCGGAGCGAAGCCGACGAAATACAGGTCGGCGATGCCCGGGCGCTGCGGCCGCAGCGCGGCCAGATGCGCATCGAGCATGCCGTCCTGGGCGTGAAACAGCTCCTCCTGCGCGATCGAGGGCTGGTCCCCGCCGTCGTCCCCGTCGGCCAGCCACAGCTCGGTGCGCGGTATGAAATACATCAGCGCCAGGAACAGCGCTATGAGCAGCACGCCGCCCTGCAGGAACGGCCGCCGCTGCCAGCCGGCGGCTACCCACAGCGCGCGCAGCGTCACCGCAAGCACCCATGCGAGATAGACCGCGTACACCGTGAGCTGCGCGCCGGACGCAAAGCCCTCGCCGGCATAGGACAGCGCGATCACGATGAGCGCGGAGACGAGCTCGAACAGCGCAGCCGGCGCGATCAGCAGCAGCGCGAGCGCGAGCGGCAACTCGCGTCGGCCGTACCAGTGGGCGACGATGGTGCACGCAAGCAGCAGCAGCGGGATCTCGGCCAGCGCCACCGGCAGCGCGCTGAAGTCGACAGTGCCCGGAAAGCCCCCGCGCAGCATGCCTGCGACCAGC
>JAKAIH010000453.1 GCA_021825225.1 Pseudomonadota bacterium | reverse complement strand
CGGCCTGCAGAATGAGGTAGCCTACACCGCGCGCCGAGCCCAGATACTCCCCGACCACGGCGCCGACGAAGGCGAGTCCCACTGAGTTGTGCAGGCTGGCGAACACCCAGCTGGTCGCGCTAGGCAAATACACGTGGCGCAACAACTGCCGCCGGCTGGCTCCGAGCATGCGCACATTGGCCAACACCACCGGACTCACTTCGCGCACACCCTGATATACATTGAAAAACACGATAAAGAAAACCAGCGTCACGCCCAAGGCCACCTTGGAGCCGATGCCGAGGCCGAACCAGATCGAGAAGATGGGCGCGAGGATCACGCGCGGCATCGAGTTGGCCGCCTTGATATAAGGATCGAAGACACCCGCAGCCGTCGGGCTCAGCGCCAGCCACAGGCCTACGGCCAAGCCAAATACCGTGCCGATGGCGAAAGCCAGCATGGTCTCGACCAGAGTGACGCCGAGATGCTCGTAGATGCTGCCGGAGCTGAACCATTCCCAGATGCGCACCAGTACTTTCTGCGGTTCGCCGAAAAAAAACGCAGCCTTGTCCGGATTGTCGAAATACATCGGCGGCAGCAGCGTCGGGCTGGTAAGCACGTACCAGACGAGGAAAAACAGGACTAGCAGAATCAGCTGGTACAGGCGCAGCTTCGCCTTAGCGTTGTTGCTGGACATAGCCCTTCAGCACCTCTTCTTTCATGGTGTGCCAGATCTGCGCATGCAGTTCCAGAAAACGCGGCGTGAGCCGTATCTCCGCCACATCGCGCGGACGCTCCAGATCGATCCGGTATTCGCCGATAGGATGCGTTTCCGGCCCCGCCGACAACACCACCACGCGATCGGAAAGCGCAATCGCTTCCTCCAGATCGTGGGTGATGAATACCACCGACTTGCGCTCGGCGGACCAGAGTTCGAGCAATTCGTTTTCCATCAGCTGCCGCGTCTGCACGTCGAGCGCGGAAAAAGGCTCGTCCATGAGCAGGATTTCGGGATTCAGAATGAAGGTCTGCGCCAGCGACACACGCTTGCGCATGCCGCCCGAGAGTTGGTGCGGATAGCGGCCGCCGAACCCGCCCAGCCCCACGCGCTTGAGCCAGTCGTTGCCGCGCTCGACCGCCTGCGCCCGCTCCATGCCGCGGAACTCGAGGCCAGCAATCACATTGTCGAGGGCGTTGCGCCAGGGCATCAACGCCTCGGCCTGGAACAGATAGCCTGCGCGGCGATTGATCCCATTCAGGGATTCGCCCGCAACGCGGACCGAACCGCTCGAGGGCTGCAGCAAGCCGGCTGCGACATTGAGCAAAGTCGACTTGCCGCATCCGGTTGGCCCGACCACGCAGACGAATTCACCTTGCGCCGCAACCAAGGTCGTATCCTTCAGCGCGGTGTAGCGCTGACTGCGATCGTCGCGTGAAACGAAGGTGCAGGTGATATGTTCTAGTGCAAGAGCGGGGATCATACCGGTTCAGCAGCCCGCAGGATGGGCGGTGCCAGAGCGAATTGCGCAAGCATCAATTCCCCAGTCAGCCGCGGCACCCTGCGCAATCAATCGGCGCCGCAAGGCCGCCGGAAGCTATGTCATTTATATTTCGCGTTCGCCTTCTTCACGAACTCGTTGGTGTAGGTCTGGTCCAGCTTGATCTCGGCCGGCTTGATCTTCGAATCGAAAGTCGCAAGCGCCTTCAGCGTGGCCTTGGCGCCCGCATCCGAAATCGAACCGTCCAGCGACAGCGCCTCCTTGATCTTGCCATAGGAAAAAAGGTACAGCGCCTTGTCGCCGAGCAAATACGCCTCCGGCACGGTTTTGAGAATATCCTGCGGTGTCGCTTTCGCGAGCCACTTGTCGGCACGCACCATGGCATTGGTCAATGCCTGGATCGTGTTCGGATTTTTCCGAACGAACTCGATCGGCGCATACAGGCATCCTGCCGGCAGCGGCGCACCCCATACCGCCTCGGTGCCCTTCAAAGTGCGGGTATCAGCGACGATCTTTATCGAGCCGTCCCGCTCCAGCATGGTCATCACCGGATCGACGTTGGATATCGCGTCGATTTGTCCGCTCTTGAGCGCGGCGATCGCACCCGCCCCGGTACCGACGCCGACGATGGCTACGTCGGCAGGCTTGAGCCCCGCCTTGGCCAGCAGCTGGTTAACCAGATTATTGGTGCTGGAGCCGGGTGCGGACACGCCGATTTTCATGCCTTTCAGATCTTTCGGCGATTTGTAGCTCGCCGCTTTCGCGCTTGCGACCCCCAGGGAGATCTGCGGCAGCCTGCCCTGCAACACGAACGCCTGGAAGAACTGCTTCTTGCCCTGCAGGCTGATGGTGTGCTCGTAGGCACCGGAAACGACGTCGGCGCTGCCGCCGACAACGGCGCGCAGCGCGGTCGAGCCGCCGGAAAAATCGCTGATGGTCACATCCAACCCCTCGGCCTTGAAGTAGCCGAGTTGCTCGGCGATGGTCAGCGGCAGATAATAAAATGCCGCCTTGCCGCCCACCGCAATATGCACCTTGGACTTTTCCAGTGCAGCCTGCGCCTGCCCCATTGTGGCCAGCGCAAACACTGCTGCACTCAGCGCAAATTTCAAGAATTTCGACATTTTTATCCCCCTTTTAGCTTGTTGTAACTTTTATTGACGCATCGCTTGCGCCGCCTCTGACAATCGAGTTTCATGCTCACACAGCCACGCCCTGCTGTCAACGCTGGGCTCCGCTAGAACAGATTGAGTTGGCCGGTTCCAAATGGCGGCAGAAAATGCGTCGTGTCCAATTGGCGATTGCGTCCATCCCGATTCAGCCCGTAGCGCTCGCACGCCAGGCGAAACCGCTGCTCCTGCAGTTCGGCAAAGATGCCCTCGCCGCTCATGCGCTTGCCGAAGCGCGGATCGTTTTCGCGTCCGCCGCGCATTTGCCTGATCTGGCTCATGATGTGCCCTGCTTTGAGCGGATAATGCCGTTCCAGCCAATCCTTGAACAAATTCTTCAGTTCGTAGGGCAGGCGCAGGGTCTGATGCCCCGCCATTTGCGCCCCCTGGGTCGCAGCACGCTCCAGCACTGCCTCCATATCGCGGTCGTTCAGAAAAGGAATGATCGGCGCCACCAGAACACCGCAAGGCACACCGGCGTCGCTCAATGTGCGCAGCACCTCGAGCCGGCGCTCCGGCGCGACGCTGCGCG
>JAKAIH010000452.1 GCA_021825225.1 Pseudomonadota bacterium | reverse complement strand
CACGCGCGAAACGGTCGAGGCGTGCACGCCGGCGAGGCGGGCGACATCCTGGATCCTGGTTCGCGATTTTTTCATGAGCTGGCACAAGTCTGCGTTCCCTTCGATTTTAGCCTGTTGCGGCCTGCGCTTGCTGCGATTGCAGATATCGTCTATCGTTATGCAATCGATTGCATACATGGCCGCAGCAGCAGCGGCTGCGGCGAGCTGCCGCATGCGGCCCGAAAGGATGGTAGCGATGGCGAAGAAGCAAACCAGGGAACCGAAAATCGTCAAGCCTGACGACATCGATCCGCATTTCAAGTGGGACCGGCCGATCGGGGCGCCGGGGCATACCCAGGTCGACCGGGCAGGATCAAATTCGCTTCGGCGGGCATAGGCAGTGGCATGCATCTGAACCTGGAAAAGTTCAAGCTCGTGACTGGCGTGAATGCCACGCATATACCCTACAAGGGCACGCAGGAGGTGATCACCGATCTGCTCGGCGGGCGCGTCGAATATTATTTCGGGCCGATCTCGGCGGTGCTGTCCAATATCAACGACGGCAAGCTGCGCGCGATCGCGGTGACCAGCGCCAAGCGCTCGAGCTCGCTGCCCGATGTGCCGACGATCGCGGAGTCGGGAGTTCCCGGTTTTGAATTCACGCTCTGGTTCGGACTCTGGGGGCCGGCCGGCGTGCCCGCGAATATCGTCGACAAGATCTCGAAGGATGTGAACCGCGCGCTCTCCGATCCCGGCGTGCGCGAGCGCCTGGCCAAGCTCGGCAACGACCCGATGAACATGACGCCGGCGCAGTTCAGCCAGTTCGTGCACCAGGAAGTCGCGGATTACGCGCGCGTGATCAAGGCGGCGGGGATCAAGCCGCAGTAAGCGTACCCAAGCCTGGCCGGTCGAGGCTGCGGGGTTTCAATACAAGATTGCCGATCGTGCGCGGATGCGTCTTTCATCCGTGCACAATCGGCAATCCGCGCGGACCGGCCGCCGTCCGCGCAAGTCCGATCACGACAGCTCGCTGTTCCTCGTTGTGTCTGGCGTATTCGGCGGTCGTCCATTGCGCGCGAGCGGCCTTCCGACCGCGCGATAGCCCGGGCCGCTAGGCGCGGTAGCCCAGTCCGCGCGAAACCTTCTCCGCGGTTTCCTTCACCAGCGCGGCCCAGCCCGGCTTCATGCGTTCGGCCGGCGCCGATACCGACAGGCCGGCGACCATGGTTCCGTCGTCGTCGCGTATGCCGGCGCCGATGCAGCGCACTCCCAGTTCGGCTTCCTCCTGGTCCACGGCGTAACCTAGGCGGCGGGCCTTGTCCAGGTCCTTTTCCAGCGCGGGTAGCGTGCTCAGGCTGTTGCGCGTGTGGGCGCGCAGGCCGGTGCGCGCGGCGTATTCGCGCACGCCGGCAGGCCCCTCTTCCAGCAGGAACAGCTTGCCGACCGCGGTGATATGCAGCGGCGCGCGTCCGCCGATCACGTTGACCACGCGCATCATCGAGCGTCCGCTGGAGGTACGCTCGATGTACACGATTTCGTCTTCGCGCCGCACCGACAGGTTGACCGCCTCGCCGGTGGCCGCGTGCAGTTCGCGCATGAAGGGCAGCGCGAGCTCGCGCACGCTCACCCTGGATTTGGCCAGATTGCCGAGCTCGATCAGGCGCATGCCGAGACGGTAGTTCCCTTGTTCGGCGCGCTCGACCATGCGCTCGTTGACCATGGCGGTAAGGATGCGGTGCGCGGTTGACGGATGCAGGCCCGCGGCCTGCCCCAATTGCTTCAGGCTTGCAGGGATCGGCGACTCGGCAAGCGCGTCGAGGAGGCGCGTCATGCGTGCAATCACCTGGATTGAATTCTTGGATTCGGATGGCGTCATGGTCGGTGCCGATTTATCGAATCGCGGGATTTTATACCACAATGCGAATTCTGCGACCTCGCCGCCGTGGTATGATTTCATGCACAAATTCCAACATTCCGGCAGCTCCAGGGCGCACAGGAAAATCCGATTTCCGCGCTGGGAGCGCTCCTTCTTTTAAGGACAGCAGCATGAATCTCCCCACGGAAAAGGCAGTGAGCCAACCCATGATGTCCCTGTGGATCAACGGCGCGGCGGCCCAGCCTTCCGGCCCGCGCTCGGGCGTGGTGACCAATCCCGCAACTGGCCAAGTGACCCGGCGCGTACCTTTTGCCAATGCTCAGGACATCGATGCCGCGGTCAAGGCGGCTAGCGCCGCGCTACCCGCATGGCGCAACGCACCGCCGCTTCGGCGCGCGCGCGTGATGCAAAAGTTCCTTGCGCTGATGCAGGCCAATCAGAAGGAGCTGGCGCGACTCGCCTCGGAAGAGCACGGCAAGACCCTGCCCGATGCGATGGGCAGCGTGCAGCGCGGCATCGAGGTGATCGAGTTCGCCTGCGGCATTCCCCATCTGCTGAAGGGCGAGTACACCGAGAACGCGGGCTCCGGCGTGGACTGCCATACGCTGCGCCAGCCGGTGGGCGTATGCGCCGGCATCACGCCGTTCAATTTCCCGGTGATGGTGCCCTTGTGGATGTTCCCGGTGGCGATCGCCTGCGGCAACACTTTCATCCTCAAGCCTTCGGAAAAAGTGCCCTCGGCCAGCATGAAAATGGCCGAGCTGTTCAAGGAGGCGGGGCTGCCCGACGGCGTATTCAACGTGGTGCACGGCGACAAGGAGGCGGTCGACGCGATCCTCAATCATCCGGGCATCCATGCGGTTTCCTTCGTCGGCTCGACGCCGATCGCGAAGTACATCTACGAAACCTGCGCCAGGAACGGCAAAAGAGTGCAGGCGCTGGGCGGGGCCAAGAACCATGCGGTGGTGCTGCCGGATGCGGATCTCGAGTTCACTGCCGATGCGCTGATCGGCGCCGCCTACGGCTCCGCAGGCGAGCGCTGCATGGCGATTTCGGCGGTGGTCGCGGTGGGCGCCATCGGCGATCCGCTGGTGAAAATACTCGCGGACAAGGCCCGAAAAATCAAAGTCGGCCCCGGCGACGGCGACGGCGTGGAAATGGGGCCGCTGGTGACGAGCGTGCATCGCGACAAAGTCGCCGGCTATATCGATATCGGCGTGGCCGAAGGCGCGCAGCTCGTGCTGGACGGACGCAACAAGAAAGTCGCCGGCCACGAGAACGGCTTTTTCCTCGGCACGACGCTGTTCGACCAGGTCAAGCCCGAAATGAAAATCTACCAG
>JAKAIH010000451.1 GCA_021825225.1 Pseudomonadota bacterium | reverse complement strand
GGGTTGCCGGTGGTGCCCGAGGTGTAATTGAGCGAAATTGCATTCCATTCGTCCGCGGGCGGCTCCCAGGCATAGTTCGGATCGCCCTCGGCAAGCAGCGCCTCGTAGTCTTTCTCGCCGATGCGCCCGCCCGGACCGGCGTATTCCGCGTCGTCGATGTCGATGACGACCGGGCGCCGTGCCACCTGCGCCAGCGCCTGCGCGACGGTCGCGGAAAACTCGCGGTCCGCGATCAGCACTTTGGCTTCGCCGTGATTCAGCATGAACGCGATCGCCTCCGCGTCGAGGCGCGTGTTGAGCGTATTCAGCACCGCTCCCAGCATGGGCACGCCGAAATGGCATTCGTACATCTCCGGCGTGTTGGCAGCCATCACCGCCACGGTGTCGTTCTTGCCTATGCCGCGCCGCGCCAGCGCCGAGGCGAGGCGCCGGCAGCGCGCGTAGGTTTCGCCCCAGGTATAGCGGCGCGCGCCGTGCACCACGGCGGTCCGCTGCGGATAGACGTAAGCCGCGCGCTCGATGAAGGAGAGCGGCGTCAGCGGCGCATGATTGGCGGGATTGCGGTCGAGGTCGGTTTCGAATGCGTTGGCGCGGTCCATGGTTGTCTCGGCTCGGTTCAAAGCAGACGAGCCAATCTACCACAACTCGCGCTGGGGCCAAACCGCGCCCGTCTCACTCGCGCATTTCCGCACTTCGACCCTCGCGGCCTGGCTGGCCGCAGCGGAACGGCGGTCCTCGGCTGGCGCCAGCCGCCGCTGGCCGCGATAGAGGCCGCCGCGCTCCCGCGCCTATCGATGCAGGCGCGGCGGTGCGCCCCTGCCCGCCGGAATTCAGGCGGCTTGCGGCTGGCTCTTCAAGGCGGCGGCCAACTTCATGTCGACCGTCAGGATGTGATTGCGCAGCCAGTCGCACAGAAAGCCCGACACCGAAACGGCGTTGATTCTTTCCCCCGCATCCAGTGACGCTTTCAACTCGAGCACCTGCTTGATCAGCTTGGTGTGCTCCGACTTGTGCGAAAGCGAGGCGACGTACCGTATGCGCTGCATTTCCGCCTCCTCGCGACCGAAATGCTCCTTGGTGTAGAGGATGAGATTGTTCAGGACCTTGCTCATGATGTCGTTGGCCTGCCCCTTGGCCATGGAATCGAGCAGGGCGTTCACCATGCTGATCAGCTTGCGGTGATCGCCGTCGATCAACGAGTTGCCGGTGCAAAGATCGTCAGTCCAGGAAAACTGTGCCATGGAAATACACTCCTTCGTTTTTTTGATGGGGATGCAATTCGGATGCGTACGCGGATTCGATTCGATGGCGGCTGCTTCGGCGGCGGCTTGACCGGACTCGCGGGCCCGCGCTCGACGATTCCACGGCGCAGTCGCGGCAGGCTGCCTGGGCGGAGTCTGAATTCAGCCCCACGCGCCGCCTGTGTTCCGCAGATTCGAAGCGATCTTTCACCAGCGCAATACTATCGGCCGCGCAGCGCCGCTTAGCCGGGAAAAGGGGGAGAACTGCCCCTCTATTCGCCGGCCCAGGGGGAACGGAGAGTGGCTAGGTGTTCAGGGGAAAATCGTAAATGGCGTCATAGACTCCGATTCCTCCATCGTTATCCCGCGCCGGGTAAGTGGCATGCGAGTAGTTGGCACACGGATATTGCGCCAGGGGATCTATTCGTCGATTGGCACATCGTGCTACGCTATTTCTTCATTCTCTACAAATTCTAGATCAGAACTATGGGATGGATCCCTTGGAGTAGCATCTTGACAACCGGGCATGTCATCTTGGACACGGATCACGAGCGCCTCGTGGGTCTCATCGATCAGCTTTCAGCCAGCATAATCGAAGGAAAGAGCAAAATCGCCTGCGCCGAGTTGCTAGACGGCATCATCCAGCATGCAAAGGTACATTTTGCGTTCGAGGAGCAACTGATGGTTGAGCAGTGTTACCCGAAAGCCGATCAGCATGCAATCGAACACGCTCGCTTAATTCGGCAGGCCGTGAGATACATGGTCAAGTTCAATGCCAATTGTCCCGAGTCGCATATTCCCCTGATTCATTTCCCGGAGGATTGGCTGACGTTTCACATTCTCACTGCGGACAAGGAGCTCGCGGAGTTTCTCTCAGCGCCGTTTTGATCAGAAAGAGCCGCGGTAATTCGTAACCTGTGGCTTGACCCAAGTCGCGCTTGCCCCGCGATCAGCGGCGTTTCGCTTGCTGCCTGCGTATTGGATTCGCAAAAAAAGCCGCGTAATCCATATCCATCGACATGATGTGTTCGCTCAGCCATTTGCGAGCAATACTAATCGCCTCGTGCGACACGCCCGCCTTTTTCCTCAGCGACCGCTGCGCCATATCGTGCACATCGGCACTGAACTGCCTATGTTCTTCAATGTGCCGTTCATAATCCGGATAGCAAAGCTTCCGCATCATACTTTCCTCCAATGCGAAATGTTGCTGAAGGAGCCGGAGAAGTTTGATGATCTCCGCTTCGGCGCGCAACCTATCGTCATCGGTTGGTCCGCCTAGGATGCCTGCGATGCAATCGAAAATCTTTTTGTGTTGGAAATCTATCGCAGGTATTCCGACTAGAAACTCGTCCTTCCATTCCAAGTCCTTCATCTGCCCCTCTCCTCCAGACATGATGCGTATTTTAACATTTTGGGCCCTCGCGGCCCTACTGGCTGCCCTGGTGATTTGCTCAACTGGAGGAGCAAGGAACGGCTGTCGGAAAGGGGATTACGCTACTACTTCCAGCCTAGACCATCTGGCCTAAAGGAAGGGATATTTCTGCCGTAAACAAACGGGGAAGAATGATCCTTCGCGCCGCCCTCACTGCGTGAGGCCGGTGAAATAGGTATGAAATTACACAATTACCCGGCTTGCGCTACAGGTTCACGGTTCGAGATTCGTACCGCGCATGGCGGCACGCCGCTTCCGGCGTGAGTGACGAATCAGCATGAGCGGCCCGCAGGACAAACGCCACACCGTCCGCATGGATCAGCTCTGCGTCGGGCTGCATGTCAGGCTCGACAGTTGGCTCGACCATCCCTTCCTGTTCACCAATTTCAAGATCAAGAACCAGGCCCAGATCGACGCCCTCCGGTCCATGGGCTTGCGCGAGATCGAGTACTTTCCGCACAAAAGCGACGCCAAGCCGGCCCCGGCACCCGCGCAGCCGGCGGCTGCGGCTGCGGCCGCAGCGGC
>JAKAIH010000013.1 GCA_021825225.1 Pseudomonadota bacterium | reverse complement strand
CTCGTCTTCCTTGCTCAGGTCCTTGGTGGATTCGATCCTCTCGACCAGCGCGGCGTACTTGTCCTTGACGTAGGCGCGCAGCGCACGCTCGGCCGCCAGCGCCTTGTTGGTGTCGATGTCGTCGAAATAGCTGTTGTTCACCGCGAACAGCGTCAGCGCCATTTCCCATACCTGCTGCGGCTCGTACTGCGGCTGCTTCATCAGCTCGGTCACCAGGCGGCCGCGCTCCAGTTGCTTTCTCGTGGCTTCGTCCAGGTCGGAGGCGAATTGGGCGAAGGCCGCGAGCTCGCGGTACTGCGCCAGCGACAGGCGCACGCCGCCGCCGAGCTTTTTGATCACCTTCGTTTGCGCTGCGCCGCCGACGCGCGACACCGAAATGCCGGCGTTGATCGCGGGCCGGATGCCGGCGTTGAACAGATCGGTTTCGAGGAAGATCTGACCGTCGGTAATCGAAATCACGTTGGTCGGCACGAACGCGGTGACGTCGCCGGCCTGGGTTTCGATAATCGGCAGCGCGGTGAGCGAACCGGTCTTGCCCTTGACCTCGCCCTTGGTGAATTTCTCCACGTATTCGGGATTCACGCGCGCGGCGCGCTCCAGCAGGCGCGAGTGCAGGTAGAACACGTCGCCCGGGTAGGCTTCGCGGCCCGGCGGGCGGCGCAACAGCAGCGACACCTGACGGTAGGCCCAGGCCTGCTTGGTCAGGTCGTCGTAAATAATCAGCGCGTCCTGGCCGCGGTCGCGGAAATATTCGCCCATGGTGCAGCCGGAGTAGGGCGCGATGTATTGCATCGCGGCGGACTCCGACGCGGTGGCAGCAACCACGATGGTGTAGTCCATGGCGCCGTGCTCTTCGAGGCGCCGCACCACGTTAACCACGGAGGAGGCTTTCTGGCCGATCGCGACATAGACACAGATCAGGTCCTTGCCCTTCTGGTTGATGATGGTGTCGATCGCCACCGCGGTCTTGCCGGTCTGGCGGTCGCCGATGATCAGTTCGCGCTGGCCGCGGCCGATCGGCACCATGGAGTCGATCGATTTCAGGCCGGTCTGCACCGGCTGCGACACCGACTGGCGCTCGATCACGCCCGGCGCGACCTTCTCGATGACGTCGGTGAGCTTGGCATTGATCGGGCCCTTGCCGTCAATCGGCTGGCCGAGCGAGTTGACCACGCGGCCAATGAGTTCCGGTCCGACCGGCACGTCCAGGATGCGGCCGGTGCACTTGACCGTATCGCCCTCGGAAATGTGTTCGTAGGCGCCCAGCACCACCGCGCCGACCGAGTCGCGCTCGAGGTTGAGGGCGAGGCCGAAGGTATTCTTCGGGAATTCCAGCATTTCGCCCGCCATCACGTCCGAGAGGCCGTGGATGCGGCAGATGCCGTCTGTCACCGACACCACCGTGCCCTGCGTGCGCACATCGGCGGACAGCGCAAGATTCTGGATCTTGCTCTTGATCAGCTCGCTGATCTCGGAAGGATTCAACTGTTGCATGCTATCTCCTGAACCTTAAGTATTCTCAGCTCGCGAGCAGGCCGGCGGCCATCGCATTGAGCTTGCCGCGCACCGAAGCGTCGATGACCTCATCGCCGACCACCACGCGCACGCCGCCGATGAGATCGCGGTCGATGCTCACCTGGGGATTTATTTTGCGTTTGAAGCGCTTTTCCAGATCTGCCACCAGGCCCGCGAGCTGCGCGCCCTCCAGGGCAAAGGCGGTGATGATCTGGGCGTCGACTACGCCTTCGCGCTCATTCTTGAGCGTCTCGAACTGCGCGTGAATTTCGGGCAGCAGCGTGAGGCGGTCGTATTCGATCAAGAGGCCGACGAAATTCCTGGCCTCGGCCGAGAGATCGGCGGGGCACAGCGACAGGAACAGCTCCCGCAGTTGAGTCGAGGTCAAGTCGAACTTGGCCAGGCATTCCTGCATGTCGGGATGCGCAGCCACCTGCGCCAGCGTGCGCAGCGTGCCCGACCATGCGGCGAGCGCAGCGCCCGTGTCGGCGAGGCGGAACACCGCTTCGGCATAGGGTCGCGCGAGGGTAGCGATCTCGGCCATTTGAGTTTAGAGCTCCCGCTTCAGCTGATTGAGCAGCTCGGCGTGGGCCTGGGCGTTGACTTCGCGCTGCAGGATCTTCTCGGCGCCGCTCACCGCCAGAGCCGCAACCTGTTCGCGCAGCACTTCCTTGGCGCTGGACACTTCCTGCTGGATTTCGGACTTGGCGCCGGCAATCAGGCGATCGCCTTCGGCTTTGGCCGAGTTCTTCGCTTCCTCGATCATCTGCAGGCCGCGCTTTTCCGCCTGAGCGATGATTTCGGCGGCGCGCGCACGCGCCTTGACCGTCTCTTCGGCGGCGCGCTTGCCCGAGGCTTCGAGCTGCTGCTTGCCCTGTTCGCCCGCTGCCAAGCCGTCGGCGATCTGCTTCTGCCTTTCTTCAATCGCCTTCATCAGCGGCGGCCAGACGAATTTGACCGTAAACAGGATGAATATCGCGAACGAAATCGCCTGTGCGATCAGTGTCAAATTGATGTTCATGTTCGAATTCCCTCGCGGGCCCGGTCCGCTGCTGCAGGACCGGCGGTGCGGTCAGGTTACTTGGCGACGACGGCGAGCAGCGGGTTGCCGAACGCGAACAGCATCGCAATACCGACGCCGATAATGAACGAGGCGTCGATCAGGCCCAGCAACAGGAATACTTTCGCCTGCAGCTGCGGGATCAGCTCGGGCTGGCGTGCCGCGCCCTCGAGGAAGCGGCTGCACATCAGGGCCACGCCGATACATGCGCCCATGGCGCCCAGTCCGACGATCAGGCCGATGCCGATGCCGGTGTAGGCCTGAATCATGGCCAAGGCTTGAATTTTATCCATCGCAGTGTCCTCTCTTAAACGAAATTAAGTGTTACGGGGGTTATGGAAAATCAGTGGCTTTCATGTGCCATCGAGATGTAGACGATGGTGAGCATCATGAAAATGTACGCCTGCAGCACAACGATCAGGATGTGGAATATCGACCAGCCGACACCGAGCACCGCGCCGAAAAAGGCGCCGCTGACGCTGGTCGCGGCCCACAGCCACAACAGCAGGAAGATGATTTCACCGGCATACATGTTGCCGTACAGCCGCAACGAGTGTGACAGCGGCTTGGACACGTACTCGACCATGTTGAACAGGAAATTGAACGGCCACAACAGCGGATTGGAGCCGAAGGGGGCGCAGAACAACTCGTGGATCCAGCCGCCCAGACCTTTGACCGCGATGGAGAAATAGATCATCAGCAGAAACACCGACAGCGACAGGGCAAAGGTGGTGTTGACGTCGGCGGTGGGAACGATGCGAAACTCGTGCTGGTGGAACACATGCGTCAGGATCCAGGCCATGATGTCGACCGGCAGGAAGTCCATCGCGTTCATCAGCAGCACCCACACGAACACCGTGAGCGCGGCGGGTGCGACGAAGTCGCGCTTGCCGTGGAAAATGCCTTTAACCTGGTCGTCGACGAAGCCGAACAGAAGTTCGACAAAAGCCTGGCGCTTGTTCGGCACGCCCGACGTCGCACCACGCACGACCCACCACATCAATGCGGTGGCGACGACGCCGAGGATCGCGCCGGTCACCAGCGAGTCGACATGCAGCGTCCAAAAAGCGCTGTCGCCGACCGACTGGGCGTTGAAGCTCAGGTGGTGCTGGATGTAGCTGGTCGCATTTAGTTCTTGCTCAGAAGCCATTCTAGCTAGCCTGTTAGGTCCAAATTACAAACTACAAACACAGCCTAAGTCTCGTCGCGGGCAAACAGCGCGAAACTGAAAATCAGGATCGAAACGACAAACGACCCCAACAGCCCGGCAACCACTACGTCCTGGTAGAGCGCCAACACCAGCCAAAGCAGCAAGCCCGCAAGGAAAAGCTTAACCACTTCGGCCTTGAGGGCGGCGAAGATGACTTCCCCTGGGGATTTCCCTTTTTCTTTTGCGCTCTTTGCAGCCAGAAACACAAACGCCAGCCCGGAGGTGATGCCGATCAGGCCGCCCAGCAGCGCCGAAATCGCGCCGTGCACGCCCGCAAACCAAGCCGCAACCGACGCGATGATTATTGTGGCCAGTACTTGCGACCCGAACACCGGGCGGAACTTTCGCCACACTCGCCGCTATCCTCGCTGCAAAACGGCGAGATTATAGCGGTGTTAGCCCGGCACGGTCAATTCGCAATTCCCTGATTTACGGCGCAATGCCTTGATCCACATCAATATGTGCCATCGGCCTTAAAGGTATTCGCGCGCCGGCTGCGCGCGTGTTTGCACGCGAAAGCGGCTTCAGCGCGGCCTGCGCTTTTTCGGCTTGGCCTCGGCCTGCGGAAGCTCGGTCTTGGAGAAGTACCAGTCGGTATATTCGTAGCCTGCGCGCGCCCTGGCTTCCGCGTCCTTGACCGTGGCAGGCGGCGGCACGATCACTTTTTGACCGGGACACCAGCCCTCTGGAGTCGCGACGGAGTGCCGGTCGCTGGTTTGCAGTGCTTCGAGCAGCCGCAGGAACTCTTCCACCGAGCGGCCGTTGGTCATCGGATAATAGACCATCGCCCGCACCTTGCCTTCCGGATCGATGAAGAAAGTTGCGCGCACCGCCGAGGTGTCGCTCGCCCCGGGCTGGATCATGCCGTAATCGTGGGCGATGCGCATCGACAGATCGTCGATGATGGGGAAGGGAATGTCTACGCCGAATTTCTCCTTGATGTTGCGGATCCAGGCCAGATGCGAATAAGTGCTGTCGATCGACAGACCCAGCAGTTCGCAGCCGAGCTTCTGGAAGCGCTCATGCGATTTGGCGAAGGCGAGGAATTCGGTGGTGCACACCGGAGTGAAATCCGCAGGATGGGAGAACAGGACCAACCATTTTCCGCGGTAGTCCGCCAGCGAGCGCCGGCCATGGGTGGTCTTGGCGCTGAAATCCGGCGCCGGCTCGTTGATGCGCGGCAACTTGGCGTTCCAGACATTTTCCATCGCGTTCTCCTGTGCTGCGGAGCCTCGCTCCGCTTCTGATTTTCGTTAATCCTGAAAGCGGGCGATGACCTCCGGCGGAATAACGCCCGCTTTCAGTCCCTCCGGATTGGCCGGGTCGCGCAGACCCCATACCCTGACTTCGCGCCCCTCGACGACGATATTACCGTTGTTGTGCACCCTATGCTCGACCACGAACACCTTGCTGCGCCATTCACCGACCCAGCTCTCGATCACGATCTTGTCGCCGAAGCGCGACGGACCGCGAAAGCTGGCGCTGGCGTCGACCAGCGCTACTCCGGCCATGCGGTAATCGGGGAACATCTGCGCCCAGGGCAGGCCACGGGAGCGAAACATCCTTTCGGTCGCGCGATCGAACCAGTCGAAATAGCGCGGGTAGAAAACGATGCGCGCCGGATCGCAATCAGCGAAATCGACGATAATTTCAAATCGGGAAGGTGTCATATCCGCGTGGCGGCAAATTAAGATTCATGATCCCAGCAGCGCAGCGCAAGCGCGAATGCGAAGCCGTCTTCTCAAGTCCAGGCACGTATTATGCCTGCTGGATCTGCTGCAGATACAGCCAGGCGCAGCTGGGTCGCGGAGAGTTTAGCCCGAGTTGTCGCCGTTTCGCGGGATGACAATGGCGGACGGACAATCTAGACTGGAAATCATGCCCTCCGAAACCAAGCGGCATTCTGTCCTGCGCACGCTGGGGCTGGTTGCGGCGCTCGCCAGCGGCTGCGCCCAGGCACAGGATCCGTATGTTCGCGAGCGCCAGACGCTGCTGAAAGAGATCGAAGCCATGGCGCGCGAAACCGGCGCTGAAACCGGGCGGGCTGTATTCAGCACGCGCGTAATGGCAGCCATGGCCAAGGTACCGCGGCATCGCTTCGTCTCCGCAAGCTATGGACCGCTGTCCTATGCCAACCGGCCGTTGCCGATCGGTCATGGGCAGACCATCTCCCAGCCCTATATCGTCGCGCTCATGACCGAGTTGCTCGACGTCGAACCCGGCGACTCGGTGCTGGAGATCGGCACCGGCTCCGGCTATCAGGCGGCGGTGCTGGCCGAGCTGGCGCACAAGGTGTATTCGATCGAGATCGTCGAGCCGGTCGGCAAGAATGCCGCCACCCTGCTGCAGCAATTGGGCTATAGGAATATAGAAACCAGAATCGGCGACGGTTATGAGGGCTGGGCGGAGCACGCGCCCTTCGATGCGATTATCGTCACCGCCGCTGCGGCCCATGTACCGCCGGCGCTGATCGCGCAAATGAAACCTGGCGGCCGCATGGTGATTCCGCTCGGCCCGGAGGACGAGGTGCAATTCCTGCACGTGATGGTGAAGCAGCCGGACGGCTCGATCTTGAACCAGCGCAGCCTGCCGGTGCGCTTCGTGCCGCTTACCCGCGGCGATTGAGGACGCGCGCTCGAGCCGGGTAGGCCGTCCCGGCCGCGAATTTCAGCCCTTGAATTTGGACAACAGATCGTCGAGGTGCTCGTGGCTGGCGTAACTGATCACCAGCTTGCCCGCGCCTTTCTTGCCGGGTTTGAGCTCGACTGCGGTGCCGAATTTTTCCGACAATTCCTCCTCGAAGCGCAGGATGTCGCGATTGGTCCTGAGCCGGCTTGATTTCTTCGGCTTGGGGTTGAGGATGTCCTGCACCAGTTTTTCGGTTTCGCGCACCGACAGCCCGCGTTCGGCCACGCGCATCGCCAGGTCTTCCTGGCGCCGGCCTTCCAGCGCGAGCAGCGCGCGCGCATGGCCCATGTCGATCTTGCCGTCATAGAGCAAGGCCTGCACCGATTGCTGCAGGTTCAGCAGGCGCAGCAGATTGGAGGTTGCGGCGCGCGAGCGGCCCACGGCCTCGGCCGCCTCCTGGTGAGTCATCTTGAATTCATTGATCAGGCGATGGATGCCGGTGGCCTCCTCTAGCGGATTCAGGTTCTCGCGCTGGATGTTCTCGATCAGGGCCATGGCGAGCGCCGCCGAATCCGGCACCTCGCGGATGACCACGGGTACTTCGCGCAAACCGGCGATTTTCGCCGCGCGCCAACGCCGCTCGCCGGCGATGATTTCGTAACGCCCCTTGCCCAGCGCTCGCGCCAGGATGGGCTGCATCACACCTTGCGACTTGAGCGAGCGCGCCAGCTCTTCCAGCGAAGCCTGGTCCATGCGCGTGCGCGGCTGGTACTTGCCGGGCTGCAGTTCTTCCAACCTGAGCGTTTTGAGGGCGTCGCCCGCGCCCGCTTCTTCGTCCTTTGCCAGCAGCGCGTCCAGCCCGCGTCCCAGTCCTTTCATTGTCGCTTCCTTGTCTAGGCGAGCGCCGCGGCCGAGCGCAGCAGCAGTTCGTCCGTAAGTGCGATGTAGGCCTGCGAACCCTTGCACGCCTTGTCCAGGTTCACCGCGGGTGCGCCATAGCTTGGCGCCTCGGCGAGGCGCACATTGCGCGGAATGATGGTTGCGTACAGCTTGTCGCCGAAGTGCTGTTGCAGCTGCTCGGAAACCTGCTGCGCCAGCGAGTTGCGCGGATCGTACATGGTGCGCAGCAAACCCTCGATCTCCAGCCGCGGATTCAGGTGCTTGCGCACCTTGCGTATCGTCTCCACCAGATCGCTCAGGCCTTCGAGTGCGTAGTACTCGCATTGCATGGGGATCATCACCGCATCGGCAGCCACCAGGCCGTTCAGCGTGAGCAGGTTCAGCGCGGGCGGACAGTCCAGCAGGATGAAATCGTAGTCCGCCGCGATCGCGGCCAATGCCGACTTGAGCCGCGTTTCGCGGTTATCCAACCCCACCATTTCGACTTCGGCGCCGGCCAATTCGCGATTCGCCGGCACCAGGTCATAGCCGCCGCTTTCGGATTTCTGCCTGACCGCCTGCACTGTCGTCAGCCCGAGGAGCACCTGATACACGGAACTCTGCAGGCCGCGCTTGTCGATGCCGCTGCCCATGGTGGCGTTCCCCTGCGGATCGAGATCGATCAGGAGCACGCGCTTGCCGGCGGAGGCAAGCCCGCCGGCGAGATTGACGCTGGTGGTCGTCTTGCCCACTCCGCCCTTCTGGTTGGCGACTGCGAGTATGCGCGCCGTCATCGAAACGGCTCCATAGGCGGCACGGCGCAATGCTCCATGTGCCCGAACTGCATCATGTTGCTGTTGCATCCTGCCCGATCAGCACCAGATGCCGCGCGCCGTCCAGACCGGGCACGGCGAGCGGCAGTATCTGCCTCACGTTGAAGCCTGGCGGCAGTTTCTCGATTTCCTCATAGGGGTGCAGTCCCTTCATCGCCGCGAACAGCCCGCCCGGCGCGAGCAAGTGCCGGGTGATGCGCACGAATTCGCCCATGTCGGAGAAGGCGCGCGAAATGATCACATCGAACCGGCTTTCCGTCTGCCAGGATTCCACGCGCTCGGCGCATACTTCGGCGTTCTTGAGTTTCAACTCCATCACCGCCTGGTTCAGGAACGCCGCCTTCTTGTGATTGCTGTCGAGCAGGGTCACCTGCATATCCGGGTTCGCGAGCGCCAGCGGAATGCCGGGCAATCCGGCGCCGCTGCCCACATCGAGCAGGCGTTTTGCGTGCAGATGCGGCGCCACCGCCAGGCTGTCGAGCAAGTGATGGCTGACCATCTTTTCCGGTTCGCGTATCGCGGTTAGGTTGTAGACCCGGTTCCATTTTTCGATCAGCGCGATGTAGTCGAGCAGTCTCTCCTGGGTATCTGGCGCGAGCGTCAATCCCAGCGCAATGAGACCGCGTTTCAGCTGATCGGCCGTATTCATGCCGCAGGGCGCTCTGCGCGGGAACTGTCAGAAGCACGCTCATCCGGATTGTGCTGGCGGTCTGGCAACACGGGCGACTCGGACGGTTGCTCGCGATTTCCGACAGTTTCGAAGCCGCGCTTCAGATGTACCAGCAACAGGGAAATGGCGGCCGGCGTCAGACCCGAGATGCGCGAAGCCTGGCCTATGGTTTCCGGTTTGTGCTGTTCGAGTTTTTGCTGCACTTCCTTGGACAGACCGCGAACCGTGCGGTAGTCAAGTTCGCGCGGCAGCGCGGTCGCCTCGTATTGCTCGCGCCGCAGCACCTCGTCGCGCTGACGCGCGATGTAGCCGTCGTATTTGACCTGGATCTCGACCTGCTCGGCTACCGCCGGGTCCTGCACGGGTTCGCCAGCATTCGGCAGGGACATCAGGCTGGCATAGCTCACGTCCGGGCGGCGCAGCAGATCAGTAAGTGCATACTCTCGCTCTATGCCTTTACCTAGAACCCGCTCCGCATCGGCCTCCGGCAGAAGCCGGGGGTTGATCCAGGTCGATTTGAGCCGCTCGAGTTCCCGCGCAACCGCTTCGCGCTTGCGCTCGAAAACCTCCCAGCGAGCATCGTCGATCAAGCCCAGACCGCGCCCTGCTTCGGTCAGGCGCATGTCGGCGTTGTCTTCGCGCAGCATCAGACGATACTCGGCGCGGCTGGTGAACATGCGGTAGGGTTCGGACACGCCGCGGGTGATCAGGTCGTCCACTAAGACGCCGATGTAGGCTTGGTCGCGGCGCGGGCACCACCCTTCCCGGCCCTGCACCCGCAAGGCCGCATTGACGCCGGCGAGCAGCCCTTGGGCGGCAGCCTCTTCATAGCCGGTGGTACCATTAATCTGGCCGGCGAAAAACAATCCGGATATCGCTTTGGTTTCCAGCGTAGCCCTCAGTCCGCACGGATCGAAGTAGTCGTACTCGATGGCGTAACCGGGGCGCAGGATATGCGCCCGTTCCAAACCCTTGATCGACCGCACCAGCTCGAGCTGCACGTCGAAGGGCAGGCTGGTCGAGATGCCGTTGGGATAGAACTCGTTGGTCGTAAGGCCCTCGGACTCGAGGAAAATCTGATGGCTGGCCTTGCCTGCGAAACGGTGAATCTTGTCCTCGATCGAAGGACAGTAGCGCGGGCCTACTCCCTCGATCACGCCGGTGTACATCGGCGAGCGGTCCAGACCGCCGCGGATGATTTCGTGCGTGCGCGCATTGGTGTGGGTGATCCAGCAGGGCAGCTGCGCCGGATGCAGTTCGCGCCTGCCCATGTAGGAAAACACCGGCGCCGGGTCGTCGCCCGGCTGTTCCTGCATCGCCGAGAAATCGATGGTGCGACCGTCGATGCGCGGCGGCGTCCCGGTTTTCAGCCGGCCTACCGGGAGCTTCAGCTCGCGCAGCCGTGCCGCCAGGCTGATCGAAGGCGGGTCGCCCGCCCTGCCCGCCTGGAAATTGCTCATGCCGACATGGATCAGCCCGGACAAAAAAGTGCCCGTAGTCAGCACCACCGCGCGCCCGCTGAAGCGGATACCCAGTTGCGTCACCACGCCGCTGACCCGGTCACCTTCTAGCAGGAGATCGTCCACCGCCTGCTGAAACAAGGTCAGATTCGGCTGATTTTCCAGGCGCCGCCGAATTGCCTGCTTGTACAGCAGCCGGTCGGCTTGCGCGCGCGTGGCGCGAACCGCGGCGCCCTTGCTCGAATTGAGTATGCGGAACTGGATCCCGGCCTCGTCCGTGGCGATGGCCATGGCGCCGCCGAGCGCGTCGACTTCCTTGACCAGATGCCCCTTGCCGATGCCGCCGATCGAGGGGTTGCAGGACATCTGTCCCAAAGTTTCTATATTGTGCGTGAGCAGCAGCGTATTGCAGCCGGCCCGGGCGGCAGCAAGCGCGGCCTCGGTGCCGGCGTGGCCGCCGCCTACTACTATCACATCGAATTCGTTGGGGAACTGCATGCGCCAGCTATGGTACCAGGGAGGCGCGATTCTACGCCGATTTGCCTTAATCTGTAAGCTGTTGTTCCACGTGGAACAAAGCGAAAATCGGCGTGGCGTTGCGCACGCGAGCAAGCGACTGCGGTTGGCGGAAATCCGCGGCGAAGCGCCCGCCGCGTGCAGGTTCCACGTGGAACAAGTTGCCGCGGCGGTCCTCCTCCACGGCAGGCCGATCTAGCCAGCGTCGCTTGAAACCAGGCCGAGATAACTCTCGATCACGCGCGGATTGGAGGCAAGACTCGCGCTGGGTCCTTCGATCACGATTTCACCGGTTTCGAGCACGTAGCCGTAGTCGGCCACCTGCAGTGCGGCGTGGGCATTCTGCTCCACCAGCAATATCGACACGCCGGTCTCACGCAGCCCGGCGATGACGCGAAAAATGTCGCGAACGATCAGCGGCGCCAGGCCGAGGCTGGGTTCGTCCAGCATCAGCAGGCGCGGTCGGCTCATGAGCGCGCGGCCCAGCGCGAGCATCTGGCGCTCGCCGCCGGAAAGCGTGCCAGCGAGTTGCCTGCGGCGCTCCTGCAGCCTCGGGAACAGGCGATATACCTGCTCAAAATCGCCAGCAATGGTCTTGTCGCGCTTGCGGTAACGGTGAAAAGCGCCGAGTACAAGGTTGTCCTCCACCGTCATTGCGGCGAACAACTCGCGCCGCTCGGGCACCAGACACAGGCCTCGGCTCACCCGCTGTTCCGGTTCGAGGCGCAGGATTTCCTGGCCCGCATAAGCGATGCTGCCGCGCGCGGGCAGCATGCCCATGAGCGCGGCCAGCAGCGTGGTCTTGCCCGCCCCGTTGGGACCGATGACCGTCACTATCCTGCCCTGCTCCAGGCGCAACGCGGCCTGGTGCACGGCTTCGACTTTGCCGTAGGCCACGCTCAGCCCGCGCACTTCCAGCAGCGCGCTCATTTGACTCCACCAAGATAGGCTTCGAGTACCACCGCGTTGGCCTGGATCTCCTGCGGCAGGCCTTCGGCCAGCTTCTCGCCGAAGTCCATCACCACTAGACGATCGACCAGCTTCATGACGAAATCCATGTCGTGCTCGACCAGCAGCACGCTCATACCCTCGGACCTGAGCTTGCGCAGCAGCTCCGCCAGCGCGCGCTTTTCCTGATAGCGCAAGCCGGCCGCAGGTTCGTCGAGCAGCAGTAATACCGGATCGGCGCAGAGTGCCCGCGCGATTTCGAGGATGCGCTGCTGACCCAGTGCGAGGCTGCCCGCCTGTTCGTGCATACTGTCCCCCAGCCCTACGCGCTCAAGCTGGCGCGCCGCCTCGGCCAGCAACATTGCCTCCTCTGCGCGCTCCAGGCGCAGTGCAGCGCTGATTACGCCTTTGCTGCCACGCAGGTGCGCTCCAATGGCGACGTTTTCCAGCACGCTCATCGTTGGCAGCAGATGCACATGCTGGAAGGTGCGTGCGAGGCCGTGGGGTACGATGGCGCGCGCGGACAGGATGTCGATGCGCTCGCCACGGAAGCGCACCTCGCCCCCGGTCAACGGCAGTACACCGGTGACAAGATTGAACACGGTGCTTTTGCCGGCGCCGTTCGGGCCGATCAGGCCGAGGATTTCGCCGCTGCTCAGGGAAAATGACAGGTCGTTTACCGCCACCAAGCCACCGAAAGCCTTGCGCACCCGAGTCAGCTCGAGCAAGGTTTCGCCAGCGGCGGGCTGTGTTCGCCGCGGCAATTCCGGCGCAGCCGCCTGCAGCTGCTTCTTTGGCGCGGGGAAAAAACGCAAAACCAGAGGCATGATGCCCTCGCGTGCACGCTGCAGAAGCAACACCAGCAATACGCCGAAGACGATCATTTCAAAATTGCCGCTCTGCCCGAGGAGTCTGGGCAGTAGATCCTGCAGCCATTGCTTGAGTACCGTCAGGATCCCGGCACCCACCACCGCGCCCCAAACCGAGGCGGCGCCACCGACCACGGCCATGAACAGATACTCAATGCCGGCATTGATCGAAAACGGTGTCGGATTCACGAAACGCAGCAGGTGTGCGTAGAGCCAGCCCGACAGGCTGGCGAGCAAGGCCGCATGGACAAAGATGACTATCTTCATGCGCGCGGTGTCGACACCGAAACTCTCAGCCATCAATCCACCGCCTTTGAGGGCCCGGATGGCGCGGCCGGAACGCGAATCCAGCAAATTGTCCACGGACAGCAACGCCAGCAAGGCCAACGCCCAGATCAGGTAATCGAACTTGCGCCCGGTATCCAGCGCCAGACCAAAGAGATTGATTTCTGGAAGGCTGGAGATGCCGGTATAGCCCCCGAGAAATTCAATATTACTGAACAGGTAAAACAGGCTGATGCCCCAGGCTATGGTTCCCAGCGGCAGATAATGGCCCGAAAGACGCAAGGTGATAAAGCCAAGGAAAACGGATACGGCGAAAGTAAGCGCTAACCCAGCAATAAGAGTCAACCAAGGGGATACGCCAAAAGCCGTACTCAGATAGGCCGTGGTATAGGCGCCCATGCCGACAAAGGCCGCCTGCCCGAATGAAGTCAGCCCGCCGACTCCAGTTAGCAATACCAGCCCCAAGGCCACGATACTGTACAGCCCGATATAGTTGAGCAGGGTGACGTGGAACTCGGGCAACAATAACGGCGCCGCCAGCATGAAGGCGACGAACACGCCGAGAACCAGCCGCGCCCGGCTCATTCCTCTTCCTCTTCGATATGGTGAGTGGTGAAGGAGCGCCAGATCAGGACCGGAATGATCAGCGTAAAGACGATTACCTCCTTGTAAGCGCTGGCCCAAAACGAAGCATAGGCCTCGAGCAGCCCGACCAGCAGTGCGCCAGCAGCCGCAATCGGATAGCTGATCAATCCGCCGACGATGGCACCGACAAAGCCCTTCAAACCTATGAGGAAGCCCGAATCGTAATAGATGGTGGTGATGGGCGCGACCAGGATGCCGGAGAGCGCGCCGATCAGCGCTGCAAGCGTGAAGCTCAGCTTGCCTGCCATGGCAGGAGACACGCCCACCAGCCGTGCGCCGATGCGGTTGATAGCAGTGGCGCGCAGCGCTTTGCCGTAGATAGTGTGTTCGAAGAACAACAGCAAGGCCACGATCAAGGCCAGGCTCGAGCCCATCACCCACAGGCTTTGCCCGGAAATATTGAGCACCCCCAGCTTCCATTGCGCGTCTGAAAAAGGCGGCGTACGCGAGCCCTCGGCGCCGAAGAACACCAGCCCTAGGCCGGTCATGGCCAAATGCACCGCCACCGAGACGATCAGCAGCACCAGCACCGAAGCATTGGCGAGCGGCTGGTATGCCAGGCGGTAGACCATCGGTCCTAGCGGCACGACCAGCGCGAGCGCCAGCAATATTTGCAGTGTAAGCGCTGGCTTCTGTGGAGCAGCCCACCAGGCGAGCGAAAGCAATGCGCTAGGAATGACAATGTAGTTGAAGAGTATCGCCGGAATCCGCCGCACCGCACCAAGGCGGACGGCTTGCACCAGCTCCACCGCAGCGACAACCAGACCGCCACCCAGCAGCAGCCAGGCCGTGCCGGGCAGTTTGCCCAGTTGCAGGCTGGCCAGGGTGAGGGCGCCATAGGCGACGAATTCACCCTGCGGGATGAATATCACCCGCGTCACCGCAAACACCAGCACCAAGGCCAGAGCCAGCAGCGCGTAGATCGCGCCGTTCGTCAGGCCGTCCTGGATCAGAAAAAGGGCAATCTCGGCGTTCAAATTTGCAGCTTAGTAAATTTGACAAGAAGAATTTTAAAAACGTCGCCGCACATTATTTCATCAATCCCGACTCCCTGAAGTACCGAATTGCGCCAGGGTGCAAAGGGACCGCGTTGCCTTCCAGCATCGACGCTCTGGTGATGTGCGTCAAGGCCGGGTGCGAGCGTTTGAACTCGTCGAAATGCTCGAACACCGCCTCGCTGACCAGATAGGCAGTAGCTTCCGGCAGATCCGCGCTCGCCACTACGGTAGCGAATACGCCGAAGCTCGCCTGCGGCTGGTCCGTGCCCTTGTACGTGCCGCCAGGCACGCTCGCCTTGCCCAA
>JAKAIH010000450.1 GCA_021825225.1 Pseudomonadota bacterium | reverse complement strand
CGGAGAGACCGGACGATCCGGTCGAGCAGAGCGCGCTGATTGAGCAGGCGCTGGCCCAGGACCCCGACGCGGTGCTGCTGGCGCCGGTGCACCCGACGGCGGTAAACGCCGCAATTCGCAAGGTGAACAGCGCCGGAGTTCCGCTCGTCGCCTATATCAGCCGGCTGACCGAAGGGCAGTGCGTCTCCTTCGTCGGATCGGACGATTACGCGCTCGCATTCAAGATCGCACACTATCTATTGGAGCGCCTCGCAGGGAAGGGCGAGGTCGTCATCGTCGAGGGTCCGCCGGAATCGGTAACCAGCGTCGAGCGCGTGCGCGCGTTCCGCGCTGCGGCCGCCGCATATCCCGGCGTTCGCATCGTGGCCGCGTGCAGCGGGCACTACCTGCGGCAGCCGGCGCGCGAAGCCATGGCGCGGGTGCTCGCCGCCACGCCGCGCGTCGACGCCATCCTCGCCGCGAACGACAGCATGGCGATCGGCGCGCTCGAGGCGCTGCTTGCGGCCGGGCGCAGTGCCCTGCTGGCAGGTGTCAATGCGATTCCGGAGGCGATCGCCGCGATCAAGAGCGGCGCCATGGCCGCCAGCGCCGATTTCAATGCGATGAACATGGCCAGCCTCGCCGCCGAGTGCGCGATCCGCCATCTGCGCGGCGAATCCGTGCCGAAGGAAATCATTTTGCCGGTGCGGATCGTGGACCGCGCCAACTGCAGCTCGTGGGACAGTCCCTACGATAAGAGGAAATGTCTGAGTTGGGGCGATGCGCTCGACAACACGGCCCGACTCGAACTGGGTCAGCCCGGAGTGGAAACCCGCGGCTAGGCCGCCGCGGGGTGCATATTGGTGCGCCCCGGCGCTCGCGCCCGGCGCCGGAGCCGTCCGATTACAGACGCGGGATCAGAGCGATTTCAGGTCGCCGGCCGAGGTTTTTCCGTCCTTGCCCCGGACCAGTTCGTACTGGATTTTCTGACCTTCGTTCAAGCCCGAGAGCCCGGCTTTTTCCACGGCCGAGATATGCACGAACACGTCTTTCGAACCGTCATCGGCCTGGATAAAGCCGAAACCCTTGCTTGCATTGAACCACTTTACTGTTCCAGTCGCCACGAGTATCTCCACATAGAAATTTAGTCGAATATCAACCCGGGCAGCGGTTCAGTCCAAGTCAATAGGGGAACAGTCTAATCCAACGGGCTGCGGCTTGCTACTGCGCTGCGTTGACACCGCCAAAATAGTCCCGGCCGGTGCGAAATGCCGCGGCCGGTTCTTGCCGAAGTTTGCTAGGATGCACTACGCGGAAAACCCACGGAGGAGGAGTATGCGGTCCACCATGATGCAGATGCCGCTGAGCCTGAACCAGCTGTTGGAACACGCCAACGCGCTGTATGCGAGCCGCGAGGTGGTGTCGCGCCGGCCGGACAAGTCCCTGCATCGCTGCAACTACGGCGCGGTCTACCGGCGAGCGCGTCAGCTGGCGCAGGCCCTGCAGCGCGCGGGCATCGCCCGCGGCGATGCGGTCGGCACGCTGATGTGGAATCACTGGGTGCACCTCGAAGCCTATTTCGGCATTCCCGCCGCAGGCGCCGTGCTGCACACGCTCAATCTGCGTCTGTCGCCCGAGGATCTGGCCTACATCATCGGCGACGCCGGCGACAAAATGATTCTGATCGACGACGTGCTGCTGCCGGTCTGGGAGAAGGTGAAGCCGCTGCTGGCGCAGGTGCCGCGCGTCGTCGTGTTCGCGTTCAGCGGCGCGCCTGTGCCGGCGGGTTACGAAAGCTATGACGATTTCATTGCAGCCGACGCCAGCGGCTACCGTTATCCGGAGCAGGACGAGAACGAGGCGATGGGCATGTGCTACACCTCGGGCACCACCGGGCGGCCCAAGGGCGTGGTCTATTCGCACCGTTCGATGGTGCTGCATGCGATCGTAGGCGCGCTGCCCGACGTGCTCGCCGCCTCTTCGCGCGACAACGTGCTGGTGATTACGCCGATGTTCCATGCCAATGCCTGGGCCATGCCGTTCTCGGCGCTGATGCTCGGGGCGAAGCAGGTGTTCCCCGGCCCGCATATGGCGGGCGAAGACCTGCTCGATTTGATGGAAGGCGAGGACATCACCCTTTCACTCGGTGTGCCCACCATCTGGCTGATGGTGCTGCAGGCGCTGCAGTCGGGCAAGCGCACGTGGAGGTTGGCGCCGGGCATGCGCATGTCGGTCGGGGGCGCCGCCGTGCCGCGCTCGCTGATCGAAGCCTTCGACCAGTACGGCCTGACGATCAAGCAGGGCTGGGGCATGACCGAGACCTCGCCGCTGGGATCGTTTACCTCGATCAAGCCCGAGCTGCTCGATGCGCCGGCCGACAAACTATATGCGATACGCGCGCGCGCCGGCCTGCAGGTGCCGCTGGTGCAGCTGCGCATCGTCGACGACGAAGGCAGGACTCTGCCCTGGGACGGGGAGACCGCAGGCGAGCTGCAGTGCCGCGGCCCCTGGGTCGCGGGCGGCTATCACAATCAGCCTGCCGATCCGGAAAAATTCACCGCCGACGGCTGGTTGCGCACCGGCGACGTCGCCACCATCGATGCGCAGGGCTATCTGCGCATCGCCGACCGCACCAAGGACCTGATCAAGTCGGGCGGAGAATGGATCAGTTCGGTCGATCTGGAAAATGCGATCATGGGACATCCGGCGGTAGCCGAGGCCGCGGTGATCGCGGTCAGGCATCCAAAATGGGGCGAGCGTCCGCTGGCAGTGGTGGTGAAAAAGCCGCGTAAGGAAGTGACGCCGCAGGAATTGCGCCAACTGCTGCTGGCGCATTTCGCCAAGTGGCAGGTGCCGGATGATTTTGCGTTTATCGAGGCTCTGCCGCGCACCTCGACCGGCAAATTCATGAAGACCAAACTGCGCCAGGATTTCAAGGACTGGGTCTCGAATACGCCGGCATAATTGTCCGGATTGTCGTACGAAATTTTATTCAACGGGAAATTGAGCATATGAACGCACCTGCCATCAAGAACCTCTCCGCGCCGGCGATCCGCCTGCATCCGAACGACAATGTGCTGGTCGCGCGCCAAGACCTGGCGCAAGGCACCGCGCTCGCCGAAGAGAGCCTGACCTGCCTCAACCGCATCCCCGCCGGGCACAAGGTGGCCGCGCGCGCCATGCGCAAGGGCGAGCCGGTGCTCAAGTACAACACCGTGATCGGCTTCGCCACGGCG
>JAKAIH010000012.1 GCA_021825225.1 Pseudomonadota bacterium | reverse complement strand
GGAAGGTCGGGACCGAGCAGGGTCTCGAGCGCGATTTGCTGTTCCATCAAGGCCTCCTGCAGGTTAATGGCTTCGATTTGCTTGTCCAGCAGCGCGGTTTGCAGCCGTACGTAATCGGGGGCGGCGAGATTGCCCGCCCGGAACGCGGCTTCGGCGCGATGCGCGACGGTTTCGAGTTCGGCTACGCCCTGGCGGGTGCGCTGCAGCTGGCTGCGCAACAAGGGCAGGTTCTCCAGCGCAAGCGCAATCTCGCTGTAAGCGCCGTTGAGCCGATTCTGGTATTCGTCGTACAGCTTCCTGCGCGTGGCGTCTTCAATGGCAATATTGCCGCGATTGCGGTTGAACACCGGCAGACTCAGCGTCAGGCCGAAGCCCACGCTGTACAGGCCGCTGGTGTCGCGCGCGCGCGTGAGGCCGACGTTCAATGCCGGGAACTGCGCCAGCACCGCGCCGCGAAACTTTTCTTCCTGCGATCGATAGCCCGCTTGCAGCGCCTGCAAATCCGGGCGCTGGTTGAGGCGCTGCTCCAGGTCGGCGCGCAGCGCGGCGGCATCGATCGCAGCCGCCTGCGGCTCGCCCACCAGATCGAGCGGCGCATCGGCGGCCAGCCCGAGCACGCCGTTGAGGCTTGCGCGGTTTTGCAGACGGCTGCGTTCCAGATCATTGATGCGGCGCTCGACCCCCTGCAGGGCGGCCAGGTCGGCGCTGGCAAAATCTAGGGTAACGTTGCCCGCCGCGAGCGCCTTTTGAGTGCGCTCGGAGCGATCCGCTAGCAATGTGCGAGCGACCTGCAATTGTTGCATCAACGCGTCTTGCGCAGTGAGCCGGGCAAACAGCAGGCGCGCCTGGCTCACCACCTGCCATTCCTGCCACAACAGTTCCAGGTTTACTCCTTGCTCCTGCGCGAGTGCCGCGTTCTTGCGCGAGGAGCGCAGCAGCAGCGCGCTGACGTCGAAACTCGGATTGAGATTGAAGGCATTGGTATTTCCCGCGGTGCCATTGGTCGGATGGTCCGAGGTGATGCCGAGTTGCGGATCGGGCAGCAGGCCGGCGGCGAAGGACTGGGCGTGCACGACACCCAAAGCATCCCGCGCCTGGCGCAACTGCGGATTGTTCGCTACCGCCAGCATCGCCACTTCGTCCATGTCCAGACCGTCGGCGGGATTGAACAGATGGGTGGCCAGACTCCGAAAAGGCAGGTGCGCCGGATCGACTGCGATCGCGGACGCAGATTGCGGCAAATTCACCCGCTCAGGCAGCGGCTTGGGCGCGTAAGCGGCGCAAGCGGCAAGACCCAGGACAATCGAAGTAACGGCAAGGAGCCGAATTCTCATTCCTCCTGCCCCGTCCCGCGATCCTTGCTCACCATCCAGCCCGCGCCGCGTACATTCTTGATGACATCGGCGCCGAGCTTCTTGCGCACACCATGGATGAGGAAGTCCACGGCATTGCTTTCCACTTCCTCGCTCCAGCCGTAGATGCGCTCTTCAAGTTCGGTTCGGGTGAGTATCGCGCCGGGACGCAGCAGCAGCGCGTGCAACAGGGCGAACTCGCGCGCACTCAGAAGCTCCACGGTGTTGCCGCAGCGCGCTTCCCGGGTCGCCGGGTCGAGGCTGACCGTGCCGTTGCTGAGCACCGGCGTGGCCTGCCCGCCCTGGCGGCGGATAATCGCCCGCAGCCGGGCGAGCAGTTCGTTGACATCGAAGGGTTTCACCAGATAGTCGTCCGCGCCGAAATCGAGTCCCTTGATCCGGTCGTCCACGCCGTCGCGGGCGGTGATGACAATAACCGGCACCGCGTTGCCCGCCTGACGCAGGCGGCGCAGCACTTCCAGTCCGTCACGCTTGGGCAGGCCCAGATCGAGCAGCACGGCCTGGTGCTCGCCGTGTTCGAGCGCGCTGCCGGCGGCGGCCCCATCCTTTACCCAGTCCACCGCATAGGCGGCGTCCTTGAGGGCGACTGAGACCGCGTCGCCGATCATGGGATCGTCTTCGACAAGTAGTATCCGCATATTGTGGTATCGCGCCGGTATTCGTCCAGCCGCCGTCACTTGAGCGCGTTGCGCGCGGCGTACGCGCTGTCCAGGCTCGCTTTAGCGCCTTCCACTCGCGTAGCGAGCTGGCGCAGACGCTGAAAATAAGCCTCCGTCAGCCGCGAGCCCCCGCCGACATTGCCGCGCCGTTCCCCGGGCAGCGGGGTGCGGCCTTTCTGCAGGGCGCGTTCCGCTTGCGCGAGCACCCTTTGGGCGGAAACGATTTCCCGGTCGACCCGGCGCCATTCGGCTTCGCGCGACAGCAGTTGCGCATTGACCTCGGCTGAGAGGGCCTTGTCCTGCCGGCGCAGCAGCAAACCGGCGCGCCGCTGCTCGGGCGACAGACTTTCAATGTCGACCGCCGTCGACACGCGCGCACCGGGCACCGGCCGCGACGAATACGTAACCTCGCCGTTCGGGCTGATCGAGCGGTAAATGGTTTCGGCTTGCACCGATGTGGACATGGCACATCCTGCGCCGAGGACCGTGATGACGGTGGTCACCGCGCGAATTGTGTTTCCATAATTCGTTGGCATCATAGCCTCTCCTGAATGCCGTCCGGCCACGGCGACAAGAATATCATTTTTCCACCCAGCCTCTTCGAATCAAACCGGCGAATATCACTTGATGCAGCGACAGCAGCGTGCGCATCAACGGCGTGATCAACAGTTCTTCTTGCCCGCCAATGAGCCAGGTACTACTCAGAGCCACCAGTGCGGCTCCGAGTATGTCCAGCGGAAAATGCAAGCCCAGATAGACGCGTGCCCAGGCCACCGGCACCCCCAGCAGGAAGAGCGCCCATCCAGCGAGCCGGGTCTGCCGATGCAGCAGCAGGCTGAAGGCGACGGCCCAGATCAGGGTCAGGTGATCGCTCGGAAACGAACTGTCCGCGGCGTGCACGATCAGCGCTGGACCGTACCCGGACGCGAACGGCCGCGGATGGTACCAGGCCGCGCCGATCAACTGGTTGACCAGCAAACCGGTCAAGCCCGCAAGGGCGGCGGCGAGCAAGACTTGTCTGGTGGCGGCGGAGCTTCGCAGCCAGCCGGCGACCAGCCCCGCCGGCACGATCCAGACGAGATCCTGCGCGAGGACGCGGGCTGCGACGACAGCGATGCCCGGTGTGCTCTTGCCTGCGTGGATCAGCAGAAATAGCGCCTGGTTCAGGTGTTCCACGTCGAATCCTGATCAGGAGAGCCGGTCGTTTTCGTCTGCGCGCAGTTCGATCACGTCTTTGCGGGTGGCGGTAAGGTAAAGCACCAGGCTCAGTATGGTTGCGAGGAAAATTGCGCTCGTGGCCGTCGCGCCCAAACCGATTCCGCCATTGTCGACTGGCTGCGAAAGACTGTCCCCCAGGGATGCGCCAAGCGGGCGCGTCAGAATGTAAGCAATCCAGAATGCCGCAACTGCATTTGCCTTGAACAGGTAATAGGCGACGGTCGTAAGCGCGATCAGCGCACCGAATATCAGCACCGAGTTCGCATAGCCGAGCTTCAATCCTTCGGCGGCGAGATCGCCAGCCGCGGTGCCCAGGGCGAACGTGAACAAAATGGCCGCCCAATAGAACAGCTCGCGCTTGCTGGTGAAAATGCTGTGAATCGACAGCGTCCTTTCGCTCGCGTACCAGGCGGCGAAGGTCGCAAGCAAGGCCATACCGAATACGATGGTGGTTGTTTCCAGGGCGACGCCGAAGTTGTCCACCAAATTGTCGGTGATCAGCGTTCCGACAACGCTGATCAGCACCACCACCACCCAATATCGCCACGGCACATATTCTTTTGCGCGCAGTTGCACGAACAGGAAAACGGCAAGCAGGGCGGCCATCACGACAGAGGTGCCATTCAGGCCGAAATGCAAATCGGCGTTGAGAAAATCCGCGGCCGTCTCGCCGACGGTCGTTGCCATGATCTTGATAATCCAGAAGTAAAGCGTGACTTCCGGAACTTTGTTCAGCATCTGCATTGCGTCTTCGCGCGCGAGTGTCTTCATTTGGCTTCTCCCATGGGTGTTTAGCGGTGTGCGCTTCAAGCTAACGATGAGGCCGGGGTGCGGCGATGCACCCTGCGTAGGCGCTGGCGGTGGCACCGGCTCGCCGCGCTATTCCCGACCAGATAGATCTTGTTTTCCACGGTGATCACTCCTTCAAGTCACGCGAGTATGTTCGTGCCCGCGATCTTAGCGAACAAGAATTAGGAGACAATTAGCGAGCGGTGTCTGGGGGAAAAAGAAATTGTTGTCCAACTCCGGGTAGGGTTATGAATGGAAGCGTCCGGCCTGATGCCGGGCTGGTCGCCCGGCAAAATGGATGTTTTGGCGGTCAAGAATTCTGCGTGGCGCACGCTATGCGAGCCGTAACCACGGCATTGAATGTCTTTGCGCGCCCGGTGAAGGCTGGAGTATTCAGCGGAAAGAATACGGGTTGCCGGGGTAATAGTCGGAGCGCCATACGCCGGACGTTGCGCGCTTGTGACTCTGGTTGGACGACCCGAAGGATACCTGCGGCGGGAAACCGACGATTCAAAGACAACGCCTGCGCCTTCTGGCGTTTTTGCCGTCATTATTCCGCGTCTTGTTTCCTTGCGTGAGCTTGGCGATGGTGCCGTATTCCACGAGGACGGGGGAAGTATAGGGCTTCCTGGTGGTTACTTTTCCCCCCATTGGATCATCTTGCTCCGGTTCTTCGTCATTTTTCTTATGTTTTTCCACGTTTGGCACTTCTTGTCGTAGTGCGAAACTACAAGAGCGGGTGCGTGTATTCTTCATCTACGTCGACGAAGAATGCGAACGTATCGCCGAAGTTGTAACCATCGAGCGCTTTGCCCATGCTTTCCTGGGCTTCATCAGAGTCTAGTCGAAGGAAGCAAGCGCAACGGAGTTGATTATCTGGTCCCCGGCTAGGTGGGAGGATCCGCAGATACGTCATGGCTCCGTACTTGGTGCAGAGCGATTCGACGGCTGAACGTAGGAGCTGCTCGTTCAAAAATGGCGAAAAGCAGCGCTTTAGATTGACCTGCATGGCGTTCAAGATCCAGCTTCTAGAAGCACACTGTTTTCGCAGTACGGTCCGCAGGGAACTAAAAGGTGGTCGCCCGAATGCTCTTTCGAAATGCCCGCGGATGAAGTTGATAATTCAAGGTCAACTCTTGCGCTTTCTTGTGTTTTTGCCGTCATTACAGGACGATTGCTCTTTCAATTTACGCCGCTATCTACGCTATCAGGATCTTAGCCGACGAGAATTAGCGGACAATTAGCGAGAGGCCAGGCCCGAAGAATTTTCTCCGCCAAGAGGTCTGTCACAGTGGATTGGGGAGAAGATCTTGCACGAGAGACTGTGCTCTTTGCTATCTCCAAAACGCCAATACGCATGTGGTGTCGCGGACCTGCGGGGCGACCTTGAGTGTGGGAACTTTGGGGGTCGGGCATTTCCTTGTCGCCGAAAATTTCGTCGGGCAAAAAGTATCCCCATTTGCATATAATGACTCGCATGACGCCGATCGCGAAGGGAAGTACCAACGTCTATGCCGATCTCGGTTATCCGAGTGCCGGGGAAATGTTGGTCAAGGCACAGCTGGCGGCCAAGATCACTGAAATCATCCGCGGTCGCAAACTGACGCAACTACAGGCAGCGGAGTTGCTGGGTATTCCCCAGCCGAAGCTCTCCAACATGCTGCGCGGCCGGTTCCGCGGTATCTCGGAAACCAAGATGCTTGAGTGCCTGACACGCCTTGGACGCGATATCGAGATCGTGGTGAAGCCTGCGCCACGTTCGAAAGCGGCAGGACGCGTGTCGGTCGTGTTTGCCTGATCACCATCAACATGCTGGACACAACAACGCTGCATCAACTCGCTCAGTGGCCGTCGCGCCAAAGATGGGGTTTTCTACAGCCTGGTTCGACTCCTGCGGTTGCATCGGACGCAGAACAGGGAGTAGTCTGGCCGTATGGAAACTTCAGTCATCTCCTGCAGCCCCGATGTAATGGGTGGCACCGCGGTTTTTGCTGGCACTCGGGTACCTGTCCAGACACTCTTTGACTACCTTGAAGGCGGAGAGACCATTGATGCGTTTCTCGCCGGATTTCCTTCAGTCAGTCGAGAGCAGGTCGTCAGTTTTCTCGAACAGGCGAAAGATCGTCTAGTCGCCGCTGCGTCGTGAAGGTATTTGTCGACGAATGTGTTGACTGGCGGTTCTCGCGCGACATCGTGGGTCACGAGGTCAAGACGGCGCGCCGGAAACGTCTCATCCCGGGACTGCTTGCATGCATTCCCGGCGCCAAGAAGGGCGCTGTAGGGTATGTGGGAGTCTAACTTCAGGTCGAACGGACGGGGCCTTCGCACGATCGCTGATTATTGGCGTTAAAGCTGGACAGTAAGGCGCCAAAGGCGCCCAGTTTTGCTTCGGTCGGCGAGCCGCCCAAGGCTCGAACCATTCGATGTCGGCGCGCGCTCAGCGCTTCGCGTTCGCGCCGAACCAGCGCCCGCGCAGCAGCTTGAGGCCGGCGAGGATTTTCTGCCCGACCGACGAGCTGCGCACCGCGCCCGCTTCGCGCACCTGGTGCTGGCGCAGCAGCTGCGGCGTCTCGCCGAAGGCCAGATAGCGCTCGAGCGCAGCCTCGACGTGCTGCTTCAGCTGCTTCACGTTCACGGGCTTGTTGAGAAAGCGGAAGATCTGCGCCTCGTTGATCAGGTGAATCACCAGTTCGGCATCCGCAGCGCTGGTGACTACGATGGTCAGGATCTGCGGATATTCCTGTTTCAGCAGCTTCAGCATCGCGGTCGTGTCTTCGTGGCCGGCCTCGACGTCGGCCAGCACCACCGCGATTTCCTGCGCCTGTAGCGCGGCCAGCGCCGCGTCCAGGTCGCTCGCGTAGCTGACCGGGCAGCGGCTGCCGAGCAATTCCTTCGCCACGCGGAATATTTCCTGATCGTTGTCGATCACCAGCACGCCCGCGCTCATGCTCTGCGGCAGCTTTAGCGGGGCGGATTTCGTCTCGGCGAGTTCGAGCGCGATGGTCACCGCCTCGGCCACGGTCTGCTGCAGCTCCTGGTTGTTCCAGGGCTTGCTGATGAAGCGGTAGACCTGGCCGTCGTTGATCGAGCCGACGATCGAGGCGAGATCGGAGTAGCCGGTGAGCAGGATGCGCACGCTCGCCGGCGAAATTTCGCGCGCCTGGCGCAGCAGTTCGACCCCGGGCATGATCGGCATGCGCTGGTCGCTGATGACCACGTGCATCTGGTACTTCTTCATGAACTCCAGCGCCTTGTTGCCGTCGGTGGTGGCGAACACGTGATAGCGCAGGCGGAACATCGATTTCAGCGCGTTGAGGATGCGTTCCTCGTCGTCGATCACGAGCAGGCGCGCCTTCTTCACGCTGCGGTCGAGGCTGATTGCGCCTTCACCCGCGGCGGCTGCCGGTGCGGCCGCCTGCGCTGCCGCGCCGGCCTGGATCAGGCGCGCGGCATCGAGCAGCGCCGGCGCGGGCTGGCCGAGACTCGCTTCGATCGCGGCGCGGAACGTCTGCGCAAATTCGCGCGCACTCTGAAAACGTTCCTCGGGTTTCTTCGCCAGCGCACGCTGCAGCACCCGGTCCACCGCGGGCGACAAGGCGGGATTGCGGCTGGACGGATCGGCAGGGCGTTCGTTCAGCACCTGCTGCATCACGGTCGCAGTGCTGCCGACGAAGGGCTTGCTGCCGGTCAGCAGGTCGTAGGCGATCACGCCCACCGCGTACAGATCGGTGGCTACCACTATCGGCAGCCCGAGGAACTGCTCCGGCGCCATGTAATGCGGCGTGCCGAGCACGTCGCCGTGCTGCGTCAGTTCGGAGGCTTCGGTATGCGCGATGCCGAAGTCGCTGATCTTGATGCCGCCGTCGCGGTTGATCAGGATGTTCGACGGCTTCATGTCGCGGTGCACGACGCCGGCCGCGTGCGCGTGGCCGAGGGCGTCGAGCAGCTGGCGCACGATCTCGCCGATCTCGCGCAGGTCGTAATTCGCGTGCTGCGCGAGGTGCTCGGCGAGCGTCTTGCCGTTCACGAGCTCCATTACGATGTACGCGAGTTCCTCGTCCTCGCCGTAATCGTAGATCTGCACGATGCCCGGATGCGCGAGCCGGCCGACCACCTGCGCCTCGTGGCGAAAGCGCGCGAGCAGATGCTCCAGTTCGCCCGCATCCAGCGATGATTTGGCGATGGTCTTGATCGCGACCGCGCGCGAAATCGCCGGATCGAATCCCTTGTACACCGCGCCCATGCCGCCGCGGCCGAGCACGTCCTGGATTTCGTATTTGCCGATCTTGGCCGGATGGTTCACGGACATGCTCTACGCGGCGAGTTCGGTTTCCGCGGGGGGCTTCGCCGGCAGCCATACCGTGAATCGGGTCCCCTTGCCGACTTCGGAGGCGACCGTTATGCGCCCGCCATGCTGCTCCACGATCTTGAACGAGATCGACAGCCCGAGCCCGGTGCCTTTGCCGGCTTCCTTGGTGGTGAAGAAAGGATCGAAGATTTTCGGCAGCACCTCGGGGGGGATGCCCTTGCCGTTGTCGGCGACCTCGACCGCGACGCCGCCCTGGTCGGCGCGCGTGGTCAGCGTGATTTCCCCGTTCGCAGGCGGCAGCGCCTGCGCCGCGTTGGTGATCAGGTTCAGGAATACCTGGTTGATCTGCGAGGGCGCGCAAGTGATGGTCGGTATTTCGCCGAACTGCCGCGTGACTTTCACCGCCTTGAGCATATGCCGCGCCAGGCCGAGCGAACTCGCGAGTCCGTCGTTGAGGTTGAAGCTCGCCACCTTGCTGCGGTCGAGGCGGCTGAAGTCCTTGAGATTGCCCACGATCTCCGCCATCTCGCCGGTGCCGTAAATGCCGTCCTTGACCAGGGCGCCGAGCTCGGTCAGCACCTGCTGCTGCTTGAGCTGGGCCAGCGCTGCGGAGGTCTGCGCGAACTGCCGGTTCAGGGCGTCGGGCTCGGCCTTGCCCGCGGCCAGCAGCGCCAGCAGTTCTTCGCAGTGCCCGATCGCGGCCGTGATCTGCGGCAGGCGCTCGCTGACCGTGCCCAGACTGTTCTTCACGTAGGCAAGCGGCGTGTTGATCTCGTGCGCGACGCCGGCGACCATCTGGCCGAGCGAGGACATTTTCTCCGACTGGATCAGCTGCGCTTCGGACTCTTTCAGGTGGCGCAGCGCCTCGGACAGCTCGCGCGTGCGCTCGATCACGCGCTGCTCCAGGCTTTCGTTCGCGGCCTTGAGCCGCACCCCCAGATAGCCGACGCCGATCAGCAGCGCCGCAGCGTAGGCGAGCAGGTACACCCGGAACAGTTCCTTCGTCTGCAGCGTGTCCTCGAGTTCGCGGTTCAGGGCGAAACTCATCTGGTCGAGGCGCGGGCCGGAAGACAGGGACGAGAGCTTCGCGAACAGTTCCTCTTCGGCCGGCTTGTGCTGCAGCAGTTCCCGCACTGCGCCGTCCATGGCGGCGGCCTGATCGCGCGCGCTGTCGCTGACGCCGCCAGCCAGCTCCTGCACCCGGTTCGCCGCCATTTGCAGGCTCATCGGTGCGGCCGCCTTCCCCAGCCAATAGTACTGTTCCACTGCGGCGACCAGTTGGTTGACTGCCTGATCGAGCTGCGCTTGCCGCGCGTCGGGGCTGGGCGGCGCGCCGGCCGGGCTGCTCAGCGCGGCCGCGCCGGAGAGCACCGCGCGCAGCGCGACTTTGGCGTGCGCGCTTTCGGCCTTGTATTTTTCCACCAGGACTGCTTTTTCGAACATGGCCTTGGCGAGCCCGCCCATGCCCCCTCGCAAGGCTGCGCTGTCGGCGCGCGGCACGGCGGCGGCCAGGCTGGCGAGCGCCTTCTTCGCCGCTGCCGTGCGATTGGGCGCCGCCGGCTGATTCGGGTCGAGCTCGGTGCGCTCGCGCAATACGTCGATGTCCCAGCGGCTGTCGATCTCGCGCAGGGTATCGAGCAGCGCCGCAATCTCGTTGCGTTCGCCCAGGTCGACTGCCTGCGTCTTGTCGTACAGAAACGCGAGCGCGGCCACCAGCGCCAGCGCGACGAGTGCGAGCAGCAAGTGACGCAAACGTTTCGTCATGGTGTCAGCGGGGCCTCATGCAAACGATGCACGCTCTGCGGCGTGGCGGGAATCCTCGTGCCGGCCATCGAGGTATACGGGGTACTGGGCGATTGAAGGGAATTCGGACTAGGCGCCGTAATGCTGCAGGCGTTCGATGTAACGCGCGACACCGTTGAGGTTTGTCATGGGCGAGTATGGGCATAGTGTTTTGTGACTGAATGGCATTATTTGGCGTCGCATATACCGTCACCTGCGCTAGATGTTGATACCCGCACGTAGATTTATATTTATCTATCATTCTCCCATATCCTGGCTACTACGTGCGCGAGCCTCCCCTTGCATAAAGAGCCAACAAATTGATTCCGGATGCTCTATTTGAGTCAACCCCACAGAGCGCCTCGCTGTGGCGCTAGTCTCCGCCGCTTACCTCGTCTGGAGGTAAAATGGCGCCATGACGATAAACACGATGGACGCCGCCGCTGAGACAGACGCCACCGCACCCGCTTTTGTTAAGGAAGCGCGAGTGTGGCGCGACAACGGCTGGACCGCTCGCGTAATCAAGAACGAAGACGATGAGGGCTGGGCCGTCGAGATGATCCTGGACGGCGAGGTCGAGCCTGCGCTGGTCGGCCCCTGGACAATGGGGCGTGACAAGAAGAACCCGAAGCCGCTTGACCCTGCCGCCTTCAACACTCTGGTCAAGACAGCTTCTGAATTCCGGCTGCGCCAGGAGCAACAGTTGCATGCGGCACACCACCAGAGCGTCACGGTCAACGCGCAGTCCGGACAGATCAGCATTACGCTGGACATCGTTGCCGACGAAGACGATCCCCATGCTCTTTTGCGCGCACACGACGCCAATGATGAAGTTCTGGCTCAAGTGCGCGTGGGTCCGCGATTCAAACTGAGCAGGGCCAGTGCGAGCGCGTGGATTGAGGATGGCTTTCGCAAACCCGGCTAGGTTTGAGCAGTGTGATGAGGGAACTGAGCATAGATGGATAAAGCCCAAGCAATAAGAAAAACTCAGAAGCTCATGGCCGTCGCCATGGACGACCGGGGTAATCGCAACGAAGCCGAGCGCGCCCTGGCTCAGGCTGAAGCCCTGATCCGCAAGTTCGGCATCGAGCAGGCGGAAATCGCCAGTACGGAAGCAGCGATAGATTTTGATTGGGCCGACGCCTTTCACGCCTACGGTGCGCCGCAGAACCCAGCCAAGAGTTGCCCCAGGTGGTTTCAGATCGTCAGTACCGGCGTGGCAACGTTCACCGACACCATCGTTCGCCTGCACTACGATGCAACGCACGGTTATGGCGTTGGCTTCTACGGTGATCGCGCCGATACCCTGTTTGCACAATGGCTGGTCGCATATCTCAAGGGCAGCGTGTGGGCTGCCTTGAACCATGCCCGTAAGGACCATCCCGAATGGAGCAGGATCGAAGCGGAGGATTTTCGGAAGGCAATGGCGGTGCGGCTGTCATCCCGGATGAAAAACTTGCGCCGTGAGCGGGATGCGGAATTCGCCGCCGCCCCTAATCGTCAGGGAATAGGAACAGCGCTCGTTCTAGTCAACGACAAGCTTACCCGGCGCGATGCGGAATTCGGTACTCCGAAATACAAGAGTTCGCGCATTGCGATGCGTGACCCGACAGCGGCACACAAAGGTAGCTTGGCGGGCGATAAGGTCGGGTTCGCCAAGCCCCTGAACGGCGGCGAGGGGCGAGCACGAATCGGTGGTTAGCCAACTGCCGGGCTTGATTGACGCGGAAGGCCTGTACGTGGCCGTCGGTTTCGGATTTTGCGGCGCCCAATAGTATGCTATATTGCACCAATAGTATGACTATCGCACCTATTGGAGACCAACAGTGGCAACCACCCGCAAAACCATCACCCTTTCCGACCAGCAGGACGCGTGGGTTAAGGGGAGAATCGCCAGCGGCGATTACACCAACGATAGTGAGTATTTTCGCGACCTGATCCGCCGTGACCAGGAACAAAACGCCAAATTTCAGACCCTCAAGGCCGCCATTCAGGAAGGCTTGGACAGCGGCGAGAGTGATCGGACTGTGCCGCAGATCATGGAGGAAGTCGAACTCCGATTGAAATCGAATGGCCGACTATAGTCTTTCCTCTAAAGCCGCCGCCGATCTCTCTGGAATCTACGAATACACGATTCTCAATTTCGGCCTGAAGCCGGCGCGAGACTATCTCACCGGTTTGCACGAGCGATTCGAGAGTCTTGCGGGAAATCCGATGCAGGGTCGCAGCGCGAGCGAACTCTCGCCGGATTTGCGGCGGCTCGAATTTGAATCACACGTCGTGTTTTACGTGCCAAAAGCCAAAGGTATTCGGATCGTGCGTGTCCTGCACCAGAACATGGACATGAAAAGGCATCTGTAGCAGGGTCAGAAACGTGCTGGCATCAAAGCCGCGCAGCGTCAGTTTTTGCCCGGCTCCGATGACCGAGAACGTATCGGTTTCTAACTCATGGCAAGGGCGCGTCCCGGCCCCACCTGCCGCTGGCGATTCTTCCTCAAAGCCGACGTCGACTCCGCGTCGTGACCCGGAAGCAATGGACCTTGAGTAGGGAAGACGCAATGTCATGGACTGAAAGGCGGCTGTGTCAGCAGATGCGGTAGGCGTACTTCTTCAGCGACCGTCACGTCCGCAGGTGCATCCTCAACGCGGAGATACCTCCTTGCCATGCACTGCTGCGCCCCCTTAGTTGCTATCACTCCGGGCAGGGAGAAAAGACGCAGCCTTACGCGCGGAGATTATCCTTTGGTATTCGTCGCTATTGCACAAGATTACCGTCAGACGTCCATCACCAAATAACTTGGGCCAATACAGCGTTCTGACAAAGTTCCAAAGGTTTTTCGTGCTTTACACTACGTCCATGCACGTGCTAAGCGGATTCCACGCCGGATTAACGATGGCGCGATGTGCTACGCGCCATAGTGCTGCAGGCGCTCGATGTAGCGGGCGATCAGGTCGACCTCGAGGTTGACCCGGCTGCCGGGTTTGAGGTTCTTCAGGTTGGTCACGCCGAGGGTGTGCGGTATCAGGTTGATCTCGAAATCGGCGTCCTCCACGCGGTTGACGGTGAGGCTGACCCCGTTCACCGTGACCGAACCCTTGCGTGCGATGTACCTGGCCAGGTCCTGCGGCGCACGGATGACGAGCAGGAAACTCTCGCCTGCGGCTTCGAAGCGCCTCACCTCGCCCACGCCGTCGACATGGCCGGACATCAGGTGTCCGCCCAGGCGGTCGGACAGGCGCAGCGATTTCTCCAGATTGACCTCGTTCGGTCCGTCCAGCCCGACGGTGCAGTTGATGGTCTCCTGGGATACGTCGACTTCGAAGCGGTCCTCGTGCAGGGCGATGACGGTGAGGCAGACGCCGTTCACGGCGATGCTGTCGCCCAGCGCCACGTCGGACAGGTCGAGCATGCCCGCGTCGACGGCGAGGCGCAGGCCGCCGTCGCGCGGCGCGGATTGGGTGATTTTTCCGATCGAGGTGACGATGCCGGTGAACATGTTCAATTTTTGACTTGCGCGAGGATGCGCAGGTCGCTCCCTATGGTTTGTACGTCGGCGAATTGTACCAGCCGCTTCTGCGCCAGGTCTGTGAGTTCGGGCAGGCTGAACATGCCGCGTGCACTGTCGCCGAGCAGGCTAGGCGCGAGATAGAGCAGCAGCTCGTCGACCAGCCCTGCGGCGAGCAGCGAGCCGTTCAGTTTGACGCCGGCCTCCACGTGTATTTCGTTGAGCTCGCGCCGCGCGAGCTCGCGCATGAGTTCGCTCAGTTCCACCTTGCCGCGCGCATCGGGCAGCAGCAGCACCTCGGCGCCCCGGTCCTGCAGGGCGGCGATCGCGGCCTTGTCCTCGACCGCGGCGGCGATGAGCACCTTGCCGCTGGCGAGCAGCTGCGCCGACAGCGGCAGTTGCAGCTGGCTGTCCACCACGACTTTCAGCGGCTGGCGCGCGGTCTCGACCTCGCGCACGTTCAACTGCGGGTCGTCGTCCCTGACCGTGCCGATGCCGGTGAGCACGGCGCAGGCGCGCGCGCGCCAGGCATGACCGTCGCGGCGCGCCTCGGGCCCGGTGATCCACTGGCTGCGTCCGTTGGCGAGCGCCGTCCTGCCGTCCAGGCTGGCCGCGATTTTCATGCGCAGCCAGGGGCGGCCGCGGCTCATGCGCGCAACGAAGCCGACGTTGAGCGCGCGTGCCTCTTCCTGCATCAGCCCGGACTCGACCTGGATGCCGGCAGCGCGCAGGCGCTCGAAGCCGCTGCCCGCTACTCTGGAATTGGGATCCTGCATCGCCGCGACCACGCGCGCGATGCCGGCTGCGATCAGCGCATCGGCGCAGGGCGGGGTGCGTCCATGGTGGCTGCAGGGCTCGAGCGACACGTAGGCGGTGGCGCCGCGCGCACGTTCGCCCGCCGCGCGCAGCGCCACGATTTCCGCGTGCGGGCCGCCGGCGAATTCGTGCCAACCCGAGCCCACCACCTCGCCGTCGCGCACGATCACGCAGCCGACGCGCGGATTGGGGGTGGTGCTGAACAGACCTCTTTCGGCGAGGCGCAGCGCCTCGGTCATGTGCTCGCGATCGGCGGGGCTGAACATGAGGACCGCGCGCTCTCGGGGAACGGGCTCTTAAGGCCCCTGGCGCCGTGTTTTGCGCCCCGGGCGCTTCACCTGCAGGATGGCGTCGCGGAAATCGTCGACGCGCTGGAAATCCTCGTACACCGAGGCGAAGCGGATATAGGCGACGTCGTCCATTTTCTTCAGTTCGCGCATCACCAGTTCGCCGATGGTGCGCGATTTGATTTCGCGTTCGCC
>JAKAIH010000449.1 GCA_021825225.1 Pseudomonadota bacterium | reverse complement strand
AGCACAAGCTTACTCCCGGGCTGCCTGCCGACGCGATGATCCGCTGGAAGGAGGATGCAGCGTGGGCCAGGCCGCGCTGGTAGATGCGGCCGGGCCGCCGCTGCTGCGCGTAGAAGGCTTTGTCAAGCGCTATGGCAGACGCAGCGCGGTCGCCGGGGTCAGCCTCGAGGTGCAGCGCGGGGAAATTTTCGGTCTGATCGGACCCGACGGAGCGGGCAAATCCAGCCTGATGAAAGCCGTCGCCGGCGTGCTCAGCTTCGACGCCGGCACGCTCGAAGTGTTCGGCACCAGCCTGGATAGCGAAGCCGCCGCCGAACTGGTGAAAGACCGCCTCGGCTTCATGCCGCAGGGACTGGGCTTGAACCTGTATCCCGAACTCTCGATCGAAGAAAACATCGATTTCTTCGCCCGGCTGCGCCTGGTTCCGGCAGCCGCGCTGGCCGAGCGCAAGGAACGCCTGCTCGCGATCACCCGCCTCGCCCCGTTCCGCGGCCGGCCGATGAAGCATTTGTCCGGCGGCATGAAGCAAAAGCTGGCGCTCGCCTGCACGCTGATACACGAGCCCGAGCTGATCATCCTCGACGAACCCACCACCGGCGTCGATCCGGTGTCGCGGCGCGACTTCTGGCTGATCCTGTCGGAAATCCTGCACGAACGCGGCGCCACCGCGCTGGTGTCCACCGCATACATGGACGAGGCCAGCCGCTTCCACCGCCTGGCGCTGATGCTGGACGGACGCGTGCTCGCCGCAGGCCGGCCGCAGGAGCTGCGCCAGCGCGTACCCGGGGTCGCGCTGCAGCTGCGCGCCGAGCGCCAGGCCGAGGCGCTGGCTCGCCTCCACGCCCGATTCGCGCAGGTGCAGGCGCTGGGCGCGTGGATCCACGTGTTCGCGCCGGATCTCGACGCCGTTGCAGCCGAGCGCGAAATCCGCGCGGCGCTGGGCGACATTGCGCTGCACGAGCTGTTCAGCGCCGAGCCCGAGCTGGAGGACGTGTTCATCGCCTCGCTGCGCCAGCAGGAGCCGCAGCCGGCCGGCATGTCCCCCGCCAGGCAGTCCCCGGCCGCGGTCCAGCCTGAAGCAGCGGCGGGCGCCGCAATCGAGGCACGCGGGCTGACGCGCGACTTCGGCGATTTTCGCGCGGTCGACCGCGTCAGCTTCAGCGTGCGCCAGGGCGAAATCTTCGGCCTGCTCGGCGCCAACGGCGCCGGCAAGACCACCTGCATCAAAATGCTCACCGGCATCCTGCCGCCGAGCGGCGGCGAGGGCAACGTCGGCGGCATCGACATGCGCCGCGCCGGCCGCGCGATCAAGCAGCGCATCGGTTATGTGTCGCAAGCCTTCTCGCTTTACACCGACCTCACCGTGGTGGAAAACGTGCGCCTGTTCGCCGGCATCTACGGACTCGGCCGGCGCGAGGCCGGGGAGCGGCTCGCCTGGACCCTGGACACGGGCGGCCTCGAGGGCTACGAGAACCAAACCGCCGGCAGCCTGCCGATGGGATTGCGCCAGCGCCTCGCCCTGGGCTGCGCCCTGGTGCACCGGCCGCAGGTGCTGTTTCTGGACGAACCCACTTCCGGCGTCGACCCGGTCGGGCGGCGCCAGTTCTGGGAGGTCCTGTTCCAGTTGTCCCGGGTCGAGGGCGTCGCCATTCTCATCACCACGCACTACATGAGCGAAGCCGAACACTGCGACCGGCTGGCGCTGATGTACGCCGGCGCCATCGTCGCCGACGCCGCGCCGGCCGAATTGAAGCGGCGCGTCACCGAGGAAGCCGGGAGCCTGCTCGAAATCAGCGCGAGCCCGGTGCTGCCCGCGCTGGCGCTGCTGCGCGGCGCCGGTTTTGCCGACGCCGCGCTGTTCGGCGAGCACATCCACCTGCTCGCGCGCGATGCGCACGCTGCCGAAGCGCAACTGCGCCGGCAGCTGACCGCGGCCGGCATCGCGGTCGGGCGCATCGCCCGCCGGCCCTTGTCGATGGAAGACGTGTTCGTGCATTACGTGACGCTGCTCGAGCGCGGCGGGACGCTGCAATGAATTTCGCGTGCGTACTGGCGCTGGCGCAGCGCGAATGGCGCGAAATCCTGCGCGACCGCATTTATTTCATGCTCGCGTTCCTCCTGCCGGTGATGCTGATGCTGGTGTTCGGCTACGGCATGAGCCAGGACATCGAAAACATCGCCTTTGCCGTGGTCGACGAGGACCACACACCGATGAGTCGCGACTATGCGCACCATTTCATCGAGTCGCGCTACTTCAGCTTCAAGGGCTATCTGCCGGATGCCGGCGCCGCCGACCGCCTGCTGGCGCAGCGCAAGCTGCGCCTCGTCATTGTGATCGGCCCGCGCTTTGCCGAACAGCTGCGCGCCGGCCGCACGGCCCAGGTGCAGACGCTGATCGACGGCACCTTCGCCACTTCCACGCGCACCATCCAGGCCTATGTCGAAGCCATCAATCTCGCCGCGAACACCGGCGTGCGCGGCGGCTATCTCGCGCGGCGCCTGGGACTGCCGCCGCAGCGCGTCGCCGACCTGCTGCACCCGGTGGTGCTCGACGTGCGCTATCTCTACAACCAGGAGGTGCGCAGCATCTGGTCGGTGGCGCCGGGGCTGATCATGCTGATCCTGATGCTGGTGCCGCCGCTGCTGATGGCCCTGTCGGTGGTGCGCGAGAAGGAGACCGGCGCCATCTACAACGTGTACTCCTCCACCATCACGCGCGCCGAATTCCTCGTCGGGAAACTGCTGCCCAGCGTGAGCATTTCCTGCATCAATGCGGTCATCCTGTGGCTGCTGGCAACGCTGTATTTCGGCACGCCGTTCAAGGGCAGCCTCGCCTTTTTCTGCGTGGCCACCCTGCTCTACATCCTGTGCACCACCGCGCTCGGGCTGCTGATCTCGCTGCTGGTGCGCACGCAGCAGGCGGCGATGATCATATCCCTGGTGATGTCGATCATCGTCTCGATCCAGTTTTCCGGGCTGATCACGCCGGTCAGCGCGCTCAGCGGCGGCAATTACGTCATTGCGCATGCGTTTCCGGCGATGTACTACAACGAGGTGGTCAAGGGCGCTTTTCTCAAGGCGATCGGCTTCGCGGCGCTGTGGCCGCAGTTGCTGGTGTTCGTGCTCTATGCAATCGCAGTTTTCATTCTTTGTTACCTCCTGTTCCGCAAACGCACGCGCACATGAACCGGCCTGCCATCCACTGGAGCACCCTGGCGCGCATCTGGCTGCGGCA